>JBEPWC010000086.1:0-7560 GCA_041642615.1 Sulfurimonas sp.
CACCTGCTAGCTCTTGCCAAATATCCCACATCTCAGCCTCAACCTCTAATGAGTCATCATAGGTCAAAATAGACTCATGTATAAGCACACCTGCATCTACAACGCCATCTATTACAGCTTGCTCTATCTCTAAAAAATTCATATATGTTATGCGTGCATCTGGATACTTGATGCGAAAGAGCATCGCATTGGTAGTGTGTTTTCCACTAAGAGCAACTTTGAAGTTTCTCTTTAGTGTAATGCCCTTTTTCTTTATGATCTTAGGTCCATAACCCTCTCCAAAACTAACAGCAGTGCGAAGTGGTGCGTAGTCGTCTTTTATGTGTGGATAAAGTGCAAAGCTTATAGCTACGATCGGGTATTCTCCTCGTAGAGCTTTTTCGTTTAGTGTCTGAATATCTTCTGCGATATTGTCAAATGTTGTATCTTTCATATCAACCCAGCCAAATTTTATAGCGTAGTACATAAAGATATCATCGGCGTCTGGTGAGTGTGCAATTAGTGTTTTGTTCATAGTCTGGATTATAGCTTTTTTTGATTTAAAATTAGATATATGTGTTATAATTTCACTTATGAAACTAAGAGTATTGATATCGCTTCTTTTTATCATTAGTACAACTTTTGCCTCGATCCATGAGCTAGAACATATAGGTCATGAACACGATGATGGTAAGTGTTTGGTATGTACAGTATCGCAAAACTTTTTATCAGCAGATGTAAATAAACAAGATACCCTACTTGAACTTGACTTAGTAAAAGAGATCAAGACAGAACTTGAAGTTTTTAACTACAACTTCAAAAAAACAGACAACCATTCAAACGCCCCACCTTTTATATCCTAAACCCAATAAAAAACTTTACTAATACAAAAAATTAAAAATATAAAAGGATATATTATTATGAAAAAAATACTATTAAGCACTGCATGTGCAGTAATGGCATTTGGTATGGATACAATAGCAGTAGAAAAAAGAGAGTTTAGTGCTTCTAAATTTGTCCCAGACATCTCTTTGGTTTTAGATGCATCTTATGTTGAGAGAAGTGTTAAAGATTCAGAAGTGGGACACTTGGGACTTGATGGTATTGCACATGGTTTGTATGGATCTGACACACATGGTGATCATGCTCACTCAAGCTATAATGCATCGAATGGTTTTAACCTAAACTATGCAGAACTAGTTATGTCAAGCTCTGTTGATCCATTTTTTGAGATGAATGGTGTGTTCCACTACTCAGAAGATGGAGTAGCCATTGAAGAAGCTTATATAACATCAACTGCATTAGATTATGGTGTTCGTGCAAGACTTGGTAAGTTTAATTCAAACTTTGGATACCACAATGAGCAACACCACCACTACTGGGATTTTAACGATATGCCTTTGGTATATGAAGGATTCTTAGGTATGCACGGTATAAATGAAAAAGGTATCCAACTGCAATACACAGCTCCAACTGACTTTTACTTGATGGCTGGTATTGAGTTTTTAAATGGTGAAAATGAGCAGATGTTTGGAAATGATGAAATTCACGATATCGCTGAAGCAAAAGATGGCTCCACTTTGAGTATTGCATATATTAAAACAGCTTTTGACGTTGGAGACACTTCTGTTTTAACAGGGGTATCTTACGCTGATGGAACTAGTCATATTGATCATACAGCTGATGAAGAAGGTCCACATGCATTTGTAGGTGATAGCAAAATATATGGATTTGATCTTGTAGCAAAGCACTACTTTGATTCATACAGCTTTTTTAAATTACAAACTGAAGTGTTATATAGAGATATGGACGGGAAACAATATAATTTAGATGAAAATGCTACGGTGGTATCTCAACCAAATCTTACAAAAGAACAAGCTGGTGCATATATCCAAGCTATCTATGCTCCAAATAAAACTTGGGCAATGGGTGCAAGGTATGATACAATTTTTAAAAATGATGTTGCAGCAAATGGTATTGATACAAACAAAGCTGATGGTTTAGACAAATATTCGGTAATGGCTGAGTATAAAACAAGTGAATTTGCAAGATTTCGTTTGCAATATAACCGTAATGAAGCATTAAATGAAGATGGAGCTGATATCGATATGGACACTATAATATTCTCAGCAAATATCTCAATTGGAGCTCATGGAGCACACTCATTTTAAAGGGAGAGAGTATGTATAAACTAATTGTTTTATTTTTACTTCCTGTAGCTATATTCAGTGATCTGAAAATAGCAGTAACATATCCATATATTGGTGCTGTTGTTAAAGAGGTGGCAAAAGAGAGAGTTGATGTGTATGTGCTTGCTAAGGGGGACTGGGATCCACACTTTGTGGTTCCACGTCCATCGCTTATATCTAAAGTCAGGCGAGCTGATGGATTAATCATAAACGGTGGTGAACTTGAGATCGGTTGGCTTCCCCCCTTGATCAGACGAGCGTCTAATTCGAGCATTGCAGAAGGGAGCAAAGGTTACCTTGACCTATCTAAGTATATAGAATTTTTAGAAAAACCTACAAAATTAGATCGTGCAGATGGCGACATCCATCCAAGAGGAAATCCACATTTTCAACTAGACCCAAGCAATATCTTAACTTTAGCAAACATAGCTAGGGATTACCTTGGTAGATTGGATCCTAAGCATAAACAGGAGTATGATCTAAACTACGAGAAGTTTAAGCAGATGTGGAGCTTAAAACTAAAAGAGTGGGAGAAAAATATGAAAGATAAAAATGGTATAAAAGTTGTCCAATACCACAATAATCTTGCATATTTTAATAAAGCTTATGGTTTGAAAAATATTGGAACAATTGAACCACTACCTGGGATACCACCTAGTTCTAGACATACTATTGAACTAATTAAATTAATGAAAGAGCAAAAACCTGTAGCAATTTTGCACGATGTCTACCACTCCACAAAAACAGCAAAGTTTATATCTCAAAAGACTGGAGTACCAATTATCATAATGCCGCATGATATAAAAGCACTAGATGAGATAGAAAACTTGGTTTCACTTTTTGACTACCTAACAAGTGCTATAAAATGATAGATATTTTACTTACACCAATTGCATTAGTAATTATGTTAGTTATGCTTCATGCATATTTTGGTAAGGGTATTTTAGAACGTGGGATCATATTTACAGACCTTGCTATTGCACAGTTTGCAGCACTTGGATCAGCCATAAGTTTAGGTTACTTTCATAGTGAGTATTACTATATATTTACTTTGAGTTTTGCCCTTTTGAGTGCTTTTTTAATAGCTTTTGCTTCTGTTAGAAAGATTAACTTAGAAGCTTTTATTGGGCTACTTTATGTCCTTGGTGCTAGTGGGATTATGATGGTGCTTGCACATTCTGCTGAGGGGATGGAGCATTTTAAGTCACTTCTAGCTAGTGATATTTTATTTACATCACCAAGTGAAGTTTACAAGAGTGCGATCATATACGCTTTCATAGCTTTAGTACTATATAAGATATATCCTAAACTAAATGGATTTGTTAAAGAGTTAGTGTTTTTTACATTACTAGCTATAACGGTAACTTCATCGGTGTCTTTAGCTGGGGTTTTAGTTGTATTTGTACTGCTAATAGCTCCTGCACTTGTAGCAAAAAGTTTAAGTAAAGGGATGGTGTTTTCATTTATATTTGGATGGATCTTCTCTATAGCATCAATTTTAATATCGTATTATTATGATTTACCAACAGGTTATACACTTGTATTTTTAGGCTCACTCAGCAGTGCTTTAGTTGTTTTGTTAAACTCAAAGCCTAAAAAAATAGTATAAAAATATGTCAATTTGCAATATTATTTACTAAAAACGAATTTTCGTATATAATTTTGACAATATATAAAATCACGATCAGGAATAAAGTATGGATGAGAACAAACAAAAATCATTAGATCTGGCTATAAAACAGATAGATAAGTCATTTGGAAAAGGTGCTTTAATGCGTCTTGGTGACAAAGAGATAGAACCTATAAAGTCAATAAGCACAGGCTCAATCGGACTAGATTTGGCACTTGGGATCAACGGTGTTCCAGAGGGTCGTGTTGTTGAGATCTACGGACCTGAGAGTTCTGGTAAAACAACTTTAGCTCTTCAAGTAACTGCAGAGTGTCAAAAAAATGGCGGTGTTTGTGCATTTATAGATGCTGAACACGCTTTAGATGTTGTGTATGCAAAAAACCTTGGTGTTGATATTGATAACCTTTTGGTGTCTCAACCAGACTATGGTGAACAGGCACTTGACATTGTAGAGACAGTTGCAAGGAGTGGTGCAGTTGATCTGATAGTTATAGATTCAGTTGCAGCACTTACTCCAAAGTCTGAGATAGAGGGTGAGATGTCTGATCAAAATGTTGGTGTCCAAGCTCGTCTTATGTCAAATGCACTCCGTAAGTTAACAGGTATTTTAAACAAGATGAACTGTACTGTGATCTTTATTAATCAGATCCGTATGAAGATCGGTATGATGGGGTATGGATCGCCTGAAACTACTACAGGTGGAAATGCACTAAAGTTTTATGCATCTGTTCGTGTAGATGTTCGTCGTATAGCTTCTCTAAAACAGGGTGAGAGTCAGATTGGAAATCGTGTAAAAGCAAAAGTTATAAAAAATAAAGTAGCACCTCCATTTAGACAAGCTGAATTTGACATTATGTTTGGAGAGGGGATCTCTAAAGAGGGCGAGTTAGTTGACTATGGTGTTAAGCTAGATATCATCGACAAGTCGGGTGCATGGTTTAGTTATGGTGAAAATAAACTAGGTCAAGGTCGTGAAAATGTTAAGCAGAAGTTTAAAGATGAACCAGAACTTGCACGTGAAATAGAAGATAAGATCAGAGAGGCTATGGGTATGAGTTCGCTCATGACAATGGACACATCTGAGATAGCTGAGGCTGATGTTTAATAGTCTAAACCAATATTTAATAAGATTTAGATAAAATTGCACCATCAAAATGTAAAAAAGGCAGATATATGTTTATAGATAACATTAGTGCAATTGAAGTTATGGATTCACGTGGCAATCCAACAGTAAAAGCTACAGTAGAGTTAAGTGATGGTACTCGTGAGAGTGCAATTGTACCAAGTGGTGCAAGTACTGGTAAACGTGAAGCTCTTGAGCTTCGTGATGGCGGTGATCGCTATATGGGTAAAGGTGTTTTGCAAGCAGTTGACAATGTAAATGGTCCTATTGCAGATGCGCTGATCGGCTATTCACCATTTAACCAAGCTATAGTCGATGCTACTATGAAAGAGCTTGATGGTACACAAAACTATGAAAACTTAGGTGCTAATGCAGTTCTTGGTGTATCTATGGCAGTAGCACGTGCAGCCGCTAAGAGTTTAGGTGTGCCACTTTATCGCTACCTTGGTGGTGCAAATGCTATGGTTATGCCAACTCCAATGCTTAACATCATAAACGGTGGAAGTCATGCTGACAACTCTGTTGACTTTCAAGAGTATATGATCATGCCAGTTGGTTTTGAAGACTTTTCTCAAAGCCTTCGTGCATCTGCTGAGGTTTACCACAACTTAAAAGCTATTTTAAAATCTAAAAAACATAATACTGCACTTGGTGATGAGGGTGGCTTTGCACCAGATCTATCTTCAAATGAGGAGCCAATAGAGATCATAATGCAGGCCATAGAAAAAGCAGGTTATAAACCTGGTGAGCAGATCGGAATTGCACTTGATGTTGCAGCTTCTGAAATAGTTGCAGATGGTGGATACAGGTTAGAGTCTGAAGGTCGTACAGTTAGTTCTGCTGAGTTAGTAGATTACTATGTTGATCTATGTGCAAAGTATCCTATTCTTTCTATTGAAGATGGATTAAGTGAAGATGATTGGGATGGTTTTAAACTAATGACTGAAAAACTTGGAGACAAGCTTCAGATTGTTGGTGATGATCTTTTTGTTACAAATGTAAATATTTTAAATGAAGGTATTAACAAAGATATAGCTAACTCAATCTTGATCAAACCAAACCAAATCGGATCTGTAAGTGAAACGATGCTTACAGTTCGTTTAGCTCAAAGAAATGGCTACACAACTGTAATGAGCCACCGTTCAGGTGAGAGTGAGGATGCTTTTATTGCTGATTTTGCAGTAGCACTTAACTGTGGGCAGATAAAGACAGGATCAACCGCACGTGGTGAGCGTACAGCTAAATACAACCGCCTTTTAGAGATAGAAAATGAAATAGTATACGGTGAGTATTTAGGTTCTAAACTTTTTAACTAAAACTTATGCAAAATAATGAGCTCTATAACGAGATAGATGATTCTCTGAGTATTACAGAGAGATACTTAGGGCTATCTCTTAAAAAGTTTTTATTTTTACTTAGTGTAGTTCTTTCACTTGGGATCTACATGGGTGTTTTACTTTATGGGAACAACTCTTTGGAGGTTCTTTTTGGACTTCAAGACTATGAAAATTTTTTAGAGAGTGAGATCACAAGACTTAAAAGTGAAAATGCCTCTTTGCAAAAAGAGTATTTTGAATTAAAAGAGATTTCTGCACCATCTAGTGTTAAAGCAAAATAATATTTTGATATAATAGCTTCTATGATTAAACTTCTTATATTAACTTTTTTATTGTCTATTTCGCTAAACGCTAGAGAGAATCCTTTTTTTCCATCGCCAGGACAAAAAGATCTACTAAGCACTACAAATAAAGACCTCTCAGTAGAGCCTTTAAAAAGAGCAGCCATCTCTCTGCCATCGAGTGCTAGGACAATTCAAAAAGTTATTGTTGAGTATAAAAACCTAGATGGATCGATCCAAAAACGCTCCATTAGTCTAAACAATGCAGTTGACTGGCACTTACCTATTTTCATATCTCAAAGTATGGGCGAAATCGAACAAAAAGGTGTCCAGACAAGTAAAAAAGAGATTGTTTATGAGGATCTGTTTAGTTCAAAATACATTAGTTTTTCCAAAAACAATAAAAATCTTAAAATAAACACAAAAGATCAACTTATCAGAAGTTTTTTACTAGCAAAGCCATATAGATTGGTACTTGATTTTAAAAGAGATGTAAGTCTAAAGAGTCAATCTAAAAGTTTTAAATCTAAGATATTTAAAAAGATTAGTTTGGGTACACATAGTGGATACTATAGAGCTGTTGTTCTTTTAGATGGTCAATATAGATTTAAAAAATTTAAAGAAAGTTATGGATATAGAATTAAATTGTACTAGTTACTATATGGTTATACAAATAGTGATATAATTTCATATATGGAAAAACTACAAGACTACCTAAGTTCTCACACAGTATGTGAGATGCACCCATCAGATATAGCACAGATTCTTAAGCAACTTGATGATGATGAGTTTATTGAGTGTGTAAAACTCATACCCAAAGATCTAGTTGGTGATGTAGCATTAGCTCTTCCTGATAGATACTTTGATGATATAGTTGAAAATCTAAGTGTTGATGAGATATCTCACGCTGTAACAGAGCTTGAATCAGATGATCAGCTAGAATTTATGCAAGAGCTTGAAGACCTAGATCAGAGTGTAGCAAACGAGGTTTTTGAAAAACTAAATTCAGATGATCAGCAAG
>JBEPWC010000087.1:0-7556 GCA_041642615.1 Sulfurimonas sp.
TTCACCAGGTGTTACCATACCTAAAAATTTAGCTTTTTTAATAGTTGTGATTTCTAAACAGAATAGTTTTGCAACAATATCAAAATGGATAAATCCGGGGAGTATAGGTTTTGATGGAAAATGTGCCTTAAAAACAGGGTGTTGCTCATCACACAGCTCTATAACAACCACATTTTCATCTTGTTCTAATACATTATACATTGTGCTAAAATTCATAAAGAAGATCTTAGCAAATAAATACTGAATAAAAATATAAAACACATACTAATTGTAAAAATTATAAATAATTTTTACTCTAAAAGTTGAAGATAAAGTTTAAAATGATAAAATTATGTAATTAAAGAATATCAAGGGAAAATAATTACACAATGATTAAAATAGAGACATTAAAAGAAAAACTTATCGAGGGACTAAGTCTTGAAGATATAGAAGTAGATGAGATTGAAGATGATATGCCACTATTTGGGGAAGAAGGGCTTGGTCTTGACTCAGTTGATGCTATTGAATTAACACTTGTTTTAGAAAAAGAGTTTGGTGTAAAAGTTACAGATATGGCAAAAGCAGAAAATATATTTGCATCTTGTACTTCACTTACATCTTATATAAATGAGCAGTTAAAAAGTTGAAAAAAACCTATATAAATGCCACATCAATAAAAAGTGCTTGTGGCAACACAAAACAAACTTTTGATGCAGTATTTAACAAAAAGAGTGCATTGATTAGCTATGACAACATAGTCCCTGAAAAAACAGTATGTATTGGTAGGTTTAAAGAAGCTAGCCCTTTTGAAGAACTACTATGTGACTCAGTTCAAGAAGTTTTAACAGAGTCTAATTTAAGAGATTTTTCAAACACCCTTTTACTTGTAGGATCATCTGTTGGCGGTATGGCTACAACAGAAGAGGTTCTTTTTAGAGAGAAGAAATATGACAATATAGACATTCAAAAACATACAATAGACGTCATTGCTTCAACACTAAATAAAAAATATGGCTTTTTAGACACACGCTCATTTTCAACCGCATGCACATCAAGTGCAAATGCTCTAAAAGTAGCAAAACAGCTTATAAACTATGGTGCGTATGAAAATATCTTAGTTGTAGGTGCAGATGCAATGTGTATGACAACAGTATTTGGTTTTAGCTCTTTGGGGATACTCTCAGATGAGATCTGTACACCCTTTCAAAAGAACCGTAAGGGGATGAATGTAGCTGAGGGTATAGCTTCACTACTTATCCAAAACAAAAAACAAGATAACTCCATAGAACTAATAGGAGCTGGAACAAGTAGCGATGCTCATCATATTGCCAACCCTGATCCTAGTGGTGCTGGAGCTATGAGTGCTATAAAAAATGCACTTAAAGATGCTTACCTAATACCAGATAAGATCGGTTATGTAAATGCTCACGGTACGGGAACTCAAGCAAATGATGAGACAGAAGCAAAAGCAGTTGAGAGTATTTTTGGTAAAAATATTGCGATAAGCTCTTCAAAATCAAACTTTGGTCACACTCTAGGTGCTGCTGGTGCTATAGAAGCAGCCATCTGTGCAGAGGTTCTTAAAAGACAAACCTTAGCTCCACAGATTCTTACTTCAGATAATGAAACAGACCTAAATTTTGTAGAAAGTGCATTAGAGGATAAAATAGACTATGTTCTTAGTAACTCTTTTGCTTTTGGTGGCAACAACACATCTCTAATATTTGGAGTTTGTAATGAAAGTTAATGTAGAGATCATAAACCATGCTTTAGCCCATGCACCTAAAAAAATAGAAGAGCTTAGCGAAAAAGAGCTTGTCAAAAAGATGATTCTAAGGCGTCGTCTAAGCCGTGCTTCTAAAATCCTTATAAACCTTGCTCACAAGTGCGAGTATAAAACAGGAGTCATGGTTTATGGAAGTGCTTATGGTGAACTAATAGATACTGTAAGTATCTTAGAGTCTATAAAAAGTGAAACCATAGTAAGCCCTACAGCTTTTCAAAATTCGGTATACAATACAGCAGCATCCTACCACTCAATAGTTGAGGGAAACATAAGTGAGATCTTAACACTATCTTGTGGAGACTCAACTTCGTACAATGTGATGCAACAGGGTGCTCTTTCTTTGATGAGCAATGATGAAGTATTTGTAAGCACTATAGAGGCTATGAACTTTGATGGTGTTGAAGTGTTTAACAAATGTGCTGTAGAACTTGAATACGGCATTGGGTTTAGTATCAAAAAAACAGAAAAAGAATCTAATACAGTTATATCTTCTAAAGAACAAGGTGGTATACCAGCATCTCTTTCTTGGATGAAAAACCTTTATGATGCCTGTGAGGCTAATGACTCTGTAATTATAGAGGTTGAGCTATGATTGAACTTCATCTTCCACATCAAGACCCTATAAGGTTTGCTAAATATGTGATGTTTAAAGATGACAAGCAAGCACTAGTAAGAGTAGAGTTTGACTCCACTCCAACTTTACCTATGATCGCAGAAGCTGCTGCTCAAGCAAGTGGTGTTTTTGGTGGTTCAAATACAGGCTTGGGTTTTTTAGTAAGTTTAAAAAATATCAAGCTCTTAGAAAAGCCTCAAAAACTACACTACAAAGCTAAGATCATAAATGAACACACAATGGGTAGTATGACATATTTTAGTTTTGAGTTTATACAAGAGAGCGCCACAATAGCTACAGGTTCTTTTGTTATTACAGTAGAATAAAAGCTACTTAAAACAACAACTCCTCCGTAGCTTTAACATCTTGTTCAACTCTTGGTGGTTTTGAGATGTCACTAAAGTACTCTTTTCTTTTGCCCATTTTTACCTCAACGATCCCCTCTGGTTTATCAAACTTTCTTTTAACTTGTGGGTATAGTTTTAAAAGGTTGTCGTAGTACATTTTAAAAGCTGGTCCTGCTATCTTACCACCGGTTTCCCATCTGTGCATTGGGGAGTTGTCATCATTTCCAAACCATACTATTGTTTGGATTGTTGGTGAATAGCCTGCAAACCAACCATCGACATTGTTGTTCGTAGTACCAGTTTTTCCAGCTAACTCTATACCCCACGCTTTAGCACGACGCCCTGTTCCACGATTTACGACATCTCTTAAGATGGTTGTCATTATATAAGCTTGTGTTGGTTCAGTAATAAACCTAGTTAGCTTTTGAGCCTCATAAACAACATTGTCATCTTGTTCTACACTTAGTAAAAGCCTTGGCTCAACCTGCATACCGTGGTTTGCAAAAGATGAGTAGTACTTAGCTAACTGTAGTGGTGAGAGTGAGATGGTTCCAAGAGAAACGGAGAGATCACGTGGTAGGTTTTCTATGCCAAACTTATCTAACTCTCGCAAAAGTTTGCTTAGTCCTATCTCATTTACAAGGTTTATAGTTGCAAGGTTTCTTGAGTGAACAAGTGCTTCACGCAAAGAGATCAGACCTTTATAGTTTTTCTCATAATTTCTTGGTTGCCACTTTAGCTCCTCGCCATCCTTTTCATACTTGTATGTACGCGACACATCAACAAGCTTTGTAGCACCTGAAAACCCAAGATCGATCCCAACTTGGTATATAAAAGGCTTAAATGCAGATCCAGGTTGGCGTCTACCTTGAGTAGCTCGGTTGTATGAACTTTTTCTATAGTCTATACTTCCAACCAAAGCTAGTATATTTCCAGTTTTTGCCTCTAGTGAAACTAATGCCCCATTTAAAAGAGATGTATTTGTCTCAGGTGCTACTTCCCAGTTTGGATTTTTTTCTAAGATCTTTTGATCTCTTACTT
Source organism: Sulfurimonas sp. (assembly GCA_041642615.1). GTDB lineage: Bacteria > Campylobacterota > Campylobacteria > Campylobacterales > Sulfurimonadaceae > Sulfurimonas. Next base: position 3,767 of record JBEPWC010000087.1, read on the forward strand.
TATACTCCTCAATCCTCTTAAGTGAGAGTTCATGTGCTTTTTTCAAAGACTCTCTTGCTACCTCTTGCAGATTTAGATCAATACTGGTATATATTTTATATCCACCTGTTTTTATGTCGCCCATCCCTTTTTGACTCATCCTTCTTACAACCTCATCAACTATAAATGGGGCTTTGTTTTTAGTAAGTGTGTCATCATAAACCTCAGGGTTTCTTGCGATCTCCTCTTGGTAAGTAGACTCATCGATCCAACCCAAAACTCTCATACGATTTAACACACGATTTGCTCTACCCATAGAGATCTCATAGTTTTTTGTCGGTGCATATGTACTAGGTGCCTTTGGAAGACCAACAAGTATAGCCATCTCTTTTAGCGTTAGCTCATCAAGTTGTTTGTGGAAGTATCCAAGGGCAGCTGTTTTTATACCATAGTAACCGTGCCCAAAGTATATCTCATTTAGATATCTCTCAAGTATCTGCTCTTTTGATATATGTCTCTCTAGCTTTATAGCGTAGATCGCCTCTTTTATCTTACGTGAGAGTTTTTTCTCTCTGGTAAGTAGCACATTTTTTACCAGCTGCTGAGTTATAGTACTAGCACCCTCAACTGCTCGTCCAGCTTTGATCACCTTTATAGCTGCACGAAAAATGGCATCTATGTTTATCCCTGGGTGTTCAAAGAAAGTTGTATCTTCTATAGCAACAAGAGCCTCTATAACACGGGGTGGTATCTCCTCAAATGAAGCGTAATATCTATGTTTTTTATCAAAAATATTAGCTATCTTATTTCCATCTCTATCGTAAATTGTCGTGGTCTGATCTGGTTTGTAGTCAACTAAAGAAGATATATCGTATGTATGCGATTGTAAAAAATATCCCAACACTAAAAATGGAGATAAAAATCCCAAAATAATTAGTGTTAAAAATATATTTTTTGCTATTCTCATTGCCTAAAATCCCTATTTGCAAAATTTGCTTCTATTAAAGTTTTTGTATATTTTTCTTTTGGTGAGTTTAAAATACTCTGCATTTTACCATATTCAACCACATGACCATCTTTGATCACACAGATATCTTCACACAACTCCCTTGCAGAGTTCATATCGTGAGTTACAAAAAGTATTTTAAAACCAAACTCATCTTGGAGATCTTTTAAAAGTTTAAGTATCATCACTCTTGTGTTTGGATCTAGTGCCGTAGTTGGTTCATCTAGCATTAGAACTTTTGGATCATTCTCTAGTGCCATAGCGATCACAACACGTTGAAGTTGTCCCCCTGAAAGCTCAGGTGCAAACCTTTTTTGTAAAGTTTTATTTAATCCAACATAATCAAAAAGCTCATCTACCCTTTTTTTTGAGCTAAAAAACTGCTTATCTATTTTTGTTAACGGAGAGAGTGCAGTAAAAGGGTTTTGAGGTACAAAGCCTATTGTCTCACCAACCTCAAGAACAAAGTCACTCTTTAGGTCTAACTCTCTTTTCATGCCTTGTGGGAGCATATTTAAAAGTGCTTTTATACTCAAAGACTTCCCACTTCCACTCTGTCCAACCAATGCTAGCGATCTATCTATACCAAAAGCTATATCTACTAAAGTTTGATCTTTAAAATCTATTTTTAATTTATCTATTTTCATTGCAGATATTTTATCTAAATATATTTACAAACACTAAAAACTATGGTTGTAGCAAATAGAACTTGTATGGTAGTCATTTATGTCATCACTGTACTCAAGCTTTAGTCCAAAAGAAGAGTTTTTTGTATTCTTTACACCCATCTGAGTAAAGATTTTTGTGCTGTTTATGTGGTTATCAAAATCATCGTATCTTGTAAAAATTCCACCAAGTCTTAAAAAGTATTTTGATACAACTTTATGCTCAAGCTCAGTCTTTAGCCCTAGTCCAAACGAGGTCTTGCTTTGATCATACACACCTGCAAAAGCACTAAAACCATAAGATATGGTGTCATTTAGTTTCATCCTCTTACCCATACCGTACTCAGCATATCTATAAAGCTCATCATCATAAAAAACTCTTTTTAGTCCAATTTTGAGCTCTTTAGTAGGTTGTGAGAAAAACTCGCTTGAGATTGGCATTGAGCTAAGATTTACCAGTGTAAAATGTTCTAAAGACAGCTTCTCATTTATCCTTACTTTAAAGTCTAAAAGCTCCACACTACCATTTTTAACAACTCCATCTAAAAGATCAAAACGGCTCTTGTAAAGAGTTCTAAACCCTAGGGTTGCGTATGATTTTTGCCTGTGCAAATACCCAAATGATCCTTTGTACATATATGGAGATATTGGGTTTTTCTTGATCTTTTTATATCCTTGTGCATCTGTAAGTGAGCTTTTTATTTTATATTTTGACAATGTCAGTATTTTAGAGAGAGTATTTTGAGAAGTTTTATCCATTTGGGAGTTGATCTCATAGTAAAGAAGTGCAGTTAGTACTATCTTGTTTTTAGACCCCTTTTTTAGAGTCTTATCTTTTATTAAACTATTTACACCCCTTTTTTCATCTATAATCTCTTTAAAAATCTTTTTCTCATCACCATTAAGGGTTTCATGTAAAAAGTTAAACTCTTTTAGTTTAGAGTGTATCAGTTTTATACTTTTAACCCTTTTTTCATTTTGTGCAGAAGTTATAACCTCAACTGGTAAAACGAATAGATCAGAGGTATGTTTGTGTTTAGAGCTGTAGTCTGCAATATCTAAGAGCTTTACAAGCTCAGAGCTACAGTTTCTAGATAAAAAAAAGTACTTTTGAGTAGTACTTTTTACTTCATATAGATGGAGTAAAATATTCTCTATCTCCCCTTGGGTAAAGTCTAGATCGTACACAATAAGGTCTCTAAACTCCTGTTCCCTTGCTTGGTAATCTTTTGCAAAAAAAGAAAAAAAGTTGTACCTGCTTACAAACCCACCTGTGATCCCATTGTAAGCGTAAGATAGTGTAGATGTGTCTTTTGGTACTTTTGCGGTGTACTCTATAACTTTACTTGTTTCATCTGCATCAACTCTAAGTAACACATGTCCAAAAAGTGAAGCAGCACTACTGTACCTCTCTGTAGAGTAAACTATGTTTATTTTGCTAAATTTTGGTGCTAAAAATCTTTCTAAGTCTTTACACTCAACATCTATTTTGTATATGAATTTTTTTGAGTGTAACCACTTGTATCTAGCTGGAAATCTACATACAGTTTGGGGGTTGCTATTAAAGGCTTTTAATGTAGCTTTTAGCTCTGTTTCTAAACTAAAAGTACCTTTTGGTGATAAAAAAAACTCCTTAGTATCTATGATACTTTTGCCATCTTGGTAGTGTAAAAGTTTAGACCAATATGGATCATCTGCTAACTTTTTAATCTCTGCATCACTCAAGGAAAGTGCGAAAATCTCAGCAAAACTAAAAAGCATAAAAGCTAAAATATGTCTCATTAGACTAAACTTTAACTCAAAACTTTTCAATTACTCAGCACTACCAAGGAGAATATTTAAAATCCCTCTTTGTTTGATCTCTCTCTCAAACTTTTTAGTTTTCATAGCTGCAGCTTCATAACCATCTTTAGAGATGTTTATAACCTCTATGCGGTTGTTTGCTAGAGTCTTGTTTGTATGATCTTTTGTATCTAAAGTTACAACAATTTTAGCAAAACTAGCACCTATTAGGCGTGGATCTGAAGTTTTTATGTTCTCCTTTTTTGCAGTTTTTGATACATTTAACTTTAGGAGATTGTTTTTATTTTTAACACTGCTTGGATCACCAATAAGTGTCATACCATAGCTTGAGATATGT
>JBEPWC010000088.1:0-5079 GCA_041642615.1 Sulfurimonas sp.
TTAGATATAGCATCATAAAACTGTTGTTGAATATCTGAAAGTTCTAAAGGGTGTATTTTTCCATCTAGTTCTATTGCAAATATATGCTTGATAATATCCCTTATGATTTTATGAGATATTTGTAGCTCTTTTTTAATTTTATAGGTTTTAATCTCAAACTCTTTATAGAGTGCATAAGATACAAATGAGATAAGGATATGAGCTTTTATTCTTGTCTCTAATCTATGATAAATAGGTCTTATTTTTAAATCAGTTTTAGAGATTCTAAAAGCTTTTTCAATATGCCAAAGATTTTGATAATGATTGATGATTGTTTTATGATCTAGCGTTGTATCATTTGTAATATAACCTTTGAGTCCATCAAGTTTTTCATCTTCTTTTACTTTGTTATTGTTTAGTTTATATTGGATATTACAATCATCTTTGAGATCTAAAAACTTTGCATAGTGTGATAGTTTTAGGTCAGATTTTTTAAGATTGCTAGACTGACTTATTTTAAGCTCTAACCTTTGTAGGGCTTTATCCCTTAAGTGTTTGTCTTTTTTGGCTCTAGAAGTTGAATATGTAAGTATGAGGCGTTGGTTGATTGGAAGCTCTTGTTTTTTATCTTCATCATCTTTATACTTTATAGTTTTAGCTATATCTATTTGATGGGTTACATTATCATCAATAAAAGTAAGGTTTGTAATTTGTTCCTTTAAAGTATTTGGCAACATTTTTATTTTTGCACCAAGGATATACTTATATCCATTGTTTTGAAGTATAGCTATGTTTTTATCATTAAGCATACCTCTATCTGCTACTACTATTGGTTTGTTCTTGATATTGAATTTCTTTTGAAATTTAATAAGCACATCTACCATAGTATGCCCTTCAAACTTCTTACCATCATATACTTCAAAGCTTAAAGGATACCCTTCAATTGTTGTAAACAATCCTAGTTGTATCTGAGGACGATTAAGCCTTCCCTCTTTTGAAAAGCCTATGCGTCTTAGATCATCCTCACTCTCACTTTCAAAGTGTAGTGTTGTAACATCATAAAATGATACAACTATATCCCCTCCAGCTTTTTTCAAGCTATATTTAAAGACACTCTTTTCAACCCTATGTTTAAGTTCATCTTGATATAAAGTATCTAAAAATCTATAAATCTTATCAATATCTATATCTTGTTTTTTAAAGTAATTGAGATAATCAATTAAATAGAGTTTACTTCCAGGATAGAGTAATCTTGATACTACTAAAGACTTAAATAAAAAGTTTTTATCATCTTTGTATCTAATATCCTTGATACCATCAAAGAGATCTTTACTACAAACTTTATCATAAACCTTTCCAAAGAACAGCTCATCCCCTATTGGAATAACCTGGTCATTGCGAAGTGATATAAGTTTATGTTTTTTTTCTTCTCTTTCAACAATATCAAATAAATTTGGCTTAAGTTCTTTGATCCTTTGTTCACCCAGTTTAAAAAACTTTTCAACCTCATTTTTATCTTTACTGCATCCAATAGTCTCTACAACTTTATATTTACTATGAGCTTTTTCAATGATTTGAACACTTATACTTCCACTACTGTTTTTCTTCTTTCTTACAAACATAAATAAAATTGTAGAAAAAGCTATCTTAAAACATCATGGGACACCTAAGCTAAAAAATAACATCCCTTTTTTATGGGCTTTATAGAGGGTCGAAAATGTGAAATTTGCTTAGCGAGGAAAACAGGAGTAGATCATCTGTAGTACAGTTAGTTTCATAAGCTAGCTGTTGTAATCTTTCTTGGCGAATAGTTTCATTTTCATCAGCTATAAAAGTAGTAGTAGGAGTAATCACATCACTATAAGATGTAAGATTGGTATCTAATGCAACATCATTTTAGTTATATTTTACAAATAAGTTTGAAAAAAGGTATAATTCGAAGTGTTTAAAAATATGATAAAAACAAGTATAATACTAGGTACCTTATTATTTTTATTACTACTAGGCTTTCCTGCAATCATATTTACTGATTCAAAACAGGGGAAAATTGAACTCAATGAAGCTATAAGCTTGCCTTTTAAAGTAGATAAGAATGTTGATGTATTGTTAGTGTATTTCGGTTACGTTGGGTGTAAGACTATTTGTGTACCATCTCTTGAAGAGATTGCAAAAATATATACAAATTTAGAAGATACCTCCAAGACTGCATTTTATTTCATTAATATATCTGACAATGAGATTGAAGCAGACCCTTTTGCAAAATACTTTCACAAAGAATTTATTGGTTTACAACTGCCCAAAAAAGATGTATCAGACCTAATGGGTAGATTAAGGGCATACAGCAGTGATCCTTTGGTTAAAAATGGAGATATCTACCATACGGGCTATCTTTACATGATTACACAAAATAAAGAAAACGACTTTACATTGAAAAATATGTATTATACAAGACCATTTGATGTAGAGTCGATAATTTTAGATGTTAAACAGGAGATAAAATGAAATTAGCAGTCTTATTTGGTAACTATAGCAGTTTGCCATCAGTAATAAAAGAAAATCTTTTTGAAGAAGCAAAAAGTGCAGATAAGGCATTTGTCTATATCTTTATTGCAAACTGGATAATAGTATCCTTTTTAACATCATTAACATACGATACATATATGCTTGGCGTTATAGGCGGAGGTATCATAAATGCGTTGGCTTTTTTAGTATATTATTTTTTTAAAGGTTCATCTATCTCAAGAATAGTGATAGGTATGTTAATAATGGGATTCCCGATTATTATGATTCAACAACATCTTGGACGCATAGAGATGCACTTTCATGTATTTGTTGTTTTGGCATTTATGTCTTTATATAAAGATATATTACCAATACTATCAAGTGCAATTACCATTGCGATACACCACCTTCTTTTTACATACCTGCAACTGCAAAACGTATCTATCGGTGATACCAAGATTATTATTTTTAACTATGGATGTGGTTGGGATATAGCTTTTTTACATGCTGCATTTGTTGTTTTAGAAGCTGCTGTTTTAATATATATAGTCTATATGATCACAAATCAATATTTGAATTCATTGGCAACGATCAATGATGTAAATAAGATAACTAGTGAAAACGACCTTACTATTGATATTGATAAAAGTACAGTACAAGGAAGCTCATTTTCAAATTTTATTAACTTACTTCGCAATGTTATAAATACGGCAAAATCATCTGCAAGCCAGACAACAAGTATCACTGAAAAGATTAAAAATATCACCGACATACTAAACAGCAGTTCTAATGAGCAAAATGATTCTATCAATCAAATGGCAAAAGATAGTGAAATTATGCAAAGCGAGATTCATAAAACAGATCAAGATATAAGATTATCTAAAGAGCGTCTTGACGAAGCAAATAAAAATCTTCAAAAAATTGGTACAAAGATCATACATTTTACAAAAAGTGTAGAAAACAATTCAGAAGCTGAATCTAAAATGTCAGCTAAACTAAATGAGCTGGTAAAATCTACAGAAGATATTAAAAATATTTTAACAGTTATTTCCGATATTGCAGACCAGACAAACCTATTGGCTTTAAATGCCGCTATAGAAGCTGCTCGTGCTGGTGAACATGGACGTGGGTTCGCAGTTGTAGCTGATGAAGTACGTAAACTTGCCGAGAGAACACAAAAATCATTGATAGAGATCAACAGCAGTGTGAATATAGTAGTTCAGTCTATTAGTGAAACCAGTGAAAGTATGGATGATAATGCACATCATATTTCTGGTCTATCAGAAGAATCCCAAGAGGTGCGTGCCACTCTGACTAAAACTATAGAAATAGTAAGTGAAAGTGCGAACTTATCAGATAAGTCATCAAAAGAGTTTCAGAAAAACATTGTAAAACTTGAAAATTTAGTTACTACGATACACGATATAGAAAAGATTACATCTGATAATTCTTCGAACACTAAAGAGATCGTACAAACTATGGAGTCTCTTGTAAGCAGTACAAAAGAACTAAATAGTGAACTATACAGCTTTAAAAGTTAGCCAAGTTCACTATTACTGAGGTGCCCTTATTTAATTTACCTGCATCTTTTTGGTCTATGTTTATTTTAGCTTTAAACGTATGTATTTTTCAAGTTCCAATAGTCCAAACATAATAAAACCAGCTAGCACTACTAAGGATAGATCAAACGGTGACAATGCTTGAGTAGAGAAAACACTCTGCATAAATGGAACATAGGTCACTGCCATCTGAGCTACTATGACTATACCCGAAGCTATCCAAGCAGCTTTACTTGAGAGTATCTCAGAGATACCCCTTGTAAAAGTGTTCATGTTTCTTACATAGAAAAGATAAAAGATCTCCATAAACACGAGGGTATTAAACGCAATCGTTTGTGAGTGAACAACATCGTCTGGATACATTCTTACAGCATAAGTGTAGAGACCAAAGATAGCTACTAAAAACAGAACTGTTACATAAAATATCTGCCACACTAAAGTTCTGTTTAGAATCGGTTCGTCAAGAGCTCTAGGGGAGCGTTTCATTATGTTTTTATCTTCTGCTTCAAAAGCTAGGGCTATACCCAAAGTAACAGCTGTGATCATGTTTGCCCAAAGGATCTGGATCGGAGTGATCGGCAGAGACATCCCAAAAAGGATAGCTATGATGATCACAGATGCTTCAGATGCATTTGTTGGAAGGGTCCAGCTGATCACCTTTTTTATGTTGTCATATACACGTCTGCCCTCACGAAGTGCACTAACTATGGATGCAAAGTTATCATCGGTTAGGACAAATTCACTTGATTCCTTTGCCGCTTCTGTACCATTTTTCCCCATAGCTATACCAACATTTGATCGCTTAAGTGCTGGAGCATCGTTTACCCCATCTCCAGTCATTGCAACAACTTTGTTGTTTGACTGGAGTGCTGTAACTAGTCTTAGTTTATGTTCAGGGGTCGTTCTTGCAAATATATCTGTTTTTAGTACAGCCTCTTTTAATTCCTCATCGCTTAGTTTTTCTATATCTGCTCCGCTTAAGACATTATCACACTCTTTTAAGCCAATAGTCTTTCCGATCGCAGCTGCTGTTGTTGTA
>JBEPWC010000088.1:5089-7519 GCA_041642615.1 Sulfurimonas sp.
ATCACCTGTTATCATCTTTACTTCAACCCCAGCATTGTGACACTCTAAAATTGAGTCTATCGCTTCAGGGCGTGGAGGATCTATAAGTCCTGTAAGCCCTACAAGCACAAGATCATTTTCAAGATCATCAAAGCTAAGAGTTCTTTTGTCTTTTGGAACAATCTTATAAGCTAGTGCTAAAACACGTTGACCTTTTGCAGCTATCTCTTCAGCATTTTGTTCCCAGTACTCTTTATTAGTTGGCTCAGTTTTAGCTTCACTTACATACTGTTTTTTACACATTTTTAGTACGATCTCAGCTGCACCTTTTACAACGATCAAAGAGCTTTGTTTATGATCATGGTTTAGTGTAGCCATAAACTTATGTTTTGAATCAAAAGGGATAAAGTCATCTCTTGTATACTTACTTCGTATATCTTTTGGATCAAACCCCACCTTGTGAGCATATGCTACTAAAGCTCCCTCAGTTGGACTTCCATCTATGCTCCACTGGCCATTTTTGTTTTTAAGTGTAGCATCGCTACATAAAACAGAGCACTTAGCTATCATCTTTATAACATCGTTTTTTTCTACATCTATATTTTCTTGAGTTTGTGAGTGGATGGCACCTGAAGGATCGTAACCTGAACCTGTTACATGGTACTCCTCACTAGATGTGAGTAGTGTTTGAACCATCATCTCGTTTTGTGTAAGGGTACCTGTTTTATCCGAACATATAACAGATACAGAGCCTATTGTCTCGATGGCTGGAAGATGTCTAACTATAGCGTTTTTTCTTGCCATGGCTTGGACACCTATGGCTAGTGTAATTGTAAGAACTGCTGGAAGTCCTTCTGGAATAGCTGCAACAAACAAACCAACTACCGCCATAAATGCATCTGTAAAAGCAAGGTCTTTTATGTAGTACCCTATCGCAAATATTAATGCTGAAAAAGAGAGTATAAAAACTGTCAAGTATTTTGCAAAACTATCCATCTGCTCCACCAAAGGTGTAGTTAGTGTCTCAACACTATGGAGCATCTTGTTGATCTTACCAAGCTCTGTTTGGTTTGCAGTAGCTACAACTATACCCTTACCAATCCCGCTTGCAACAGTAGTACCAGCATAAAACATAGAGCTTCGATCGCCTATACTAGCATCTTCTTCAACACTATCTGGGTTTTTATCAACTGGAGCAGATTCCCCTGTAAGTATTGCCTCTTGAGCACTAAGTCCATGTGCTTGAGTAACACGGATATCTGCTAAAACACGATCACCAGCTTCAAGCTGGATCACATCACCTACGACTAGTTCTTCGCTGTTGCACTTTTGTTTCTCACCATCTCTAAAGACAACAGCTGTATAGGCCAACATCTTTTTGATCGACTCCATCGCATTTTCAGCTTTGTTTTCTTGAACAAAACCGATGATAGCGTTGATCAAAACAACACTTAAGATCACAACAGAATCGATCATATGATCAAGCACAAAAGTAACTGCTGCAGCTACTAGTAACACATAGATCAAAAGGTTGTGAAACTGGAGCATAAAGCGAACAAAAGCACTTTTTTTCTTTTGCTCTTGGAGTTTGTTTGGTCCATCACGATCTAGTCTTTTTTTAGCTTCTAAGTCGCTTAATCCACTCTGTGTTGACTCTACTGCGTTGTAAACATTATTTAGATCCATACTATGCCATAGTTTATCTTCCATTTTCAGACTCCAGTTTATAAGGATTTGTTTAGTTTACATAATACTTTCTTTTTTTATACTTTAAGCACACTTTAGAAAGACTATCACTTTAATACCTCTAATACTACTTTTAGCTCTTTAATAACTCTCTTATTGTCTATGTCGTCAAACCCTTTTTGCAAGGAGTCTATAGCATCTGCATCAACTTTTGTTTTTAAACTATTTAAAAGCCTAGACACCCTTTGACTTTTTATAAAGATATAATCCCTAAGATCGCTTATAATCCCATCTATCATAACTTTTAGCTCATCATCACTTAAGCTTTTTACATCATTAGACATATTTTTTAGTGATGGGGTGATCTTCTCTTTTATATTTTGACATATATATTCTGTAGAAATTATAAGCTCATCTGTAAGATCAGTCCTATTGTGGTTATTGATCTCACTTGAGAGCTCAAACACTTTTTCTATCTTTAAGTTTCCGCTAACCCCTTTTAGTTTATGTATATAGTTTTTATATTCATCCGAACTAAACGACCAACTTTGTATTTTTTTTATATCAGCATAATCTCTTGCAAACTTATCGTACATATTTACTAAACTCTCAATGTTACCATTGACCATACTTACAATAGAATCCAGATCTATTCCATCAATTTTTGGTAGTTCTAGAGTGTTTTTTTGCTCAACTTTATCTACGTTTTCAACACTAAAGTACCTCTGCACAACCTCTTGGAGTCTATTTTTAGCTATTGGTTTT
>JBEPWC010000089.1:0-7496 GCA_041642615.1 Sulfurimonas sp.
GAAAGTATCATATTTTTCTTTGTCTTTCTTAGACATTTTAGCCAGCTCTGAGAGTACTTTTTTAACCGATGCATTTTTAATCTTAGTCATAACTGCATTTGATTGTAAGATCTCACGAGATACATTTAGTGGAAGATCTTTTGAGTCAATCACACCGCGTAGGAAGCGTAAGTATGTAGGCATAAGCTCTTTTTCATCATCTGTGATAAATACACGGTTGATATAAAGTTTAATACCAGTTTGGTAATCTACACGGTAAAGATCCATAGGTGCTTTACTTGGGATATAAAAAAGCGTAGTATACTCTATAGCACCCTCAGCTTTGTTGTGCATCCAAGTAAGTGGCTCTTCACTTGAGTGTGCAAATGAGCTGTAAAAGTCTTTATATTCTTCATCTTTAATATCTTTTTTAGCGATCGTCCAAAGTGCGTTTGCTTTGTTGATCTGCTGGTTTTCAATCTCAGTTTTACTAGGCTCAGTCTCATTTCCCTCATCATCCGTAACTGCAGGAATAAATTTCTCTTTATCCATAAAGATCGGAAATGGGATATGGTTAGAGTACTTTTTAACTATGCTATCAACTCTATGCTCTTCTAAAAACTCACCCTCATCCTCTTTTAGATGTAAAACGATCGTAGTACCATGCCCATCTTGGGTTGCATTTTCAATCTCAAACTCACCCGTACCGTTACTTTTCCATGCATATGCTTGATCTTCACCTGCTTTTTTAGATGTAACTTCAACCTTATCAGCTACCATAAAACAAGCATAAAAACCAACACCAAACTGACCAATCAGTTGAGAGTCTTTTTTCTGATCACCTGTCATATTTTCCAAAAATGCTTTAGTACCTGACTTTGCGATAGTACCAAGGTTATTCATCAAGTCCTCTTCATTCATACCGATACCAGTATCTTTAAGAGTTAATGTTTTAGCCTCTTTATTTGCTACTATGTCTATACGTGGAGAAAAAGTCACATCTTTATACTTCTCATCTGTTAAAACTAGCATATTTAACTTGTCTAGTGCATCAGATGCATTTGATATAAGCTCACGAAGAAATATCTCTTTGTTTGAATAGAGTGAGTGTGTCATCAACTGTAGTATCTGATCTGCTTCTGTTTGAAACTGGTGTTTAGCCATCTTTAAATCCTTTAAATTTTAATCTAGTTTTTAAATACTGAAATATTATCAAAAAAAAGTTAATGGTTGCAAATCATATCAATAAACTTTAGTCATTAAGACTAAATAGTAATTAGTCTTAATAATAAATTTAAAAAGAAAACAATTCTTAGATATAATATGTATATGGAAAATAACACTATTGAGATGATGGAACCCACCCCAAAACTATACACAAAAAAATGTAAAGTTTTGTCTTTTACGATCTGGCTTTTTTTGAAGTTTACAACATATATAACTACGCTTATTGCTTGGTATGTATATGATTATTTTATAGCTTTTTTTGTTTTAATACTTACATTTATAGTGATGGGGATCATCAGATCAAAACTTAGAAACATCGCTATACCGCTTAAACAACAAGAGTATTACTATAGCGACAAAAGTATAGCTGATTGGTATTGTGCTCGTGAGATCTGTGTTGGTTATGATGCTTAAATTTTTTTTACTCTTAACACTCTTTTCATATAAGATTTTAGCATGTGCTACATGTGCTTTAATGGTACCAACTGTAGAGGTTTCTACAAACTTAGAGATTGAGCAAAAAAGACTAAAGCGGATCAATTTTACTTGGGTTTTTTCACAAACCTACAAAGATGAACTAACTTCTCAGTACGACAAAAACAAAAACAACAAGCTAGACAAAGATGAGTTAAAAACAATACTAGATATAAAAAATAGCTACCTTTTAAATAAAAATATGTTAACTAAGATCAAACTTATTGCTCCAAATAAAGGTGCTAAAGTTATATCCCCAAAATATAAAAATATGGATATTTATGTAAAGGATGACGTTTTGTTTTATAGTTATTATGGCGAGGTTGATGAGCCAATAGATAACAACTCAAAACTCTCTTTTGTTTTTGAAGATAATGAGGGTTACTTTAGTTTTATAGCAAGTGATTTTTCAACTAATTCTAAAGATATATACTATACAAAAAACCTTTACCTCTTTACAGCAAATATAGAGTTTAGTTATGACAAGCTAGATCAACAAGATTATCCAGCTAACAAAACAGAAACTAAAACAGATACAACTCCTAAAAAAGAGGAGACTAAAAAAGACCTTCTTAGTCAGGAAAATATCTTAAAAAGAAGTATGGAGAGGATCAAGTCTTTGTTTGAATCTATAAAGGATGAGACAAACCCCATTACATACATATCGCTTCTGTTTTTTGCCTACATGTATGGGATCGTACATGCCTTAGGTCCAGGTCATGGTAAGACACTAGTAGCAAGCTATTTTTTAACAAATGAGCGTTCATTTACAAAAGCTCTTGGCGTATCTGTAGCAATAGGTTTTGTTCATACATTTTCAGCATTTTTGCTCACTGTAGCTATATACTTCTTTTTAGATGTATTTTTTGCTCAGTTTATGGATGATAGTGTTTACTACACTACAAAACTCTCTGCTTTGATCATCATATCTATTGCTCTTTACTTGATGTATAAAAAGTATGTAGCTTACAAAGTTTTAAAAAACCCAGTCTATAACTTTTCAACCCATCCAAAAACTTGTGGTTGTGGACTTTGCGAAGCTGATAAAAGTTCAACCGATGCAGCCTTGATCATATCTGCTGGGATCATACCATGTCCTGGTACTATCACAATATTTATTTTTTCACTCTCTTTAGGTTTGTATTATGCTGGGTTTTTATCTGCACTTGTTATGAGTTTTGGGATGAGCACAATCATATTTTTCTCTAGCGTCGCAAGTGTATTTTTTCGCAAAAAAACAATAAATATTAATATAAAATTTAAAAAAGCATTAGAATATGGCAGTTTATTTGTTATACTAATGCTAGGAGTTTTCTTATTGTTTAGCTAATTTATAAAAAAGAGACATTATGAAGTATATGCTATTTTTATCTATATCGCTAGTTTTTCTGTTTACCCAAGAAGATGCTGGAATAGTAGAAAATGTAAAAGCAAAAGAGGATGTAAAAGTTGGTATATACCAAAATGCTCCAAAAATATTTATAGACAGCTCTGGTAAGCCATCGGGTTTTTTTGTAGATATTCTTGATGAGATAGCACTAAGAGAAAACTTAAATATTAACTATGTAAGCTGTGAGTGGTCGGAGTGTATAAAACAACTAGAAGATGACCAAATAGATATACTCCCAGATGTTGCGTACACAAAATACAGAGATAAAAAATTTGTTTTTACACAAGAGCCTGTTTTATCTAGCTGGTCAGTGATATATAAGCATAAGAATGCAAGAATTGACTCTGTTCTTAACCTTCAAGATAAAAAAATTGCAGTTTTAAAAGATAGCATACAATATGATGCTATAAAAATGGTTTTACATGCCTATGGTATTAAAGCACTTGAGTACAAAGAGGTTTTAAATTACTCAGAAGCTTTTAAACTTTTATCTAACCATGATGTAGACAGTGTAGTAATTAATAGATTTTATGAACTAAACCATGAACTTGGACCAAATGTTGTAAAAACAGATATTATACTTAAACCCTCAATGTTAAAATATGCATTTTCAACTAAGAAAAAAGATTTGGCAGACAGAATTAACCACCACCTTGTTGAGCTTAAGAAAGACAAAAACTCCATTTTTTATGAAGCAAAAAAGAAGTGGTTAACACCAAAAGCATCTACTAAAACTCCTAAATGGTTGATATATGTAGTTGGAGTTGGTATTTTTGTTATTTTGACTTTAGCTATATCGGTAGTTATTTTTCAAAGGTTGGTTACTAAAAAAACAAAGGAGCTACTACAAAAAGAGGAACTTATCCTACTTCAGTCAAAACAAGCAGCAATGGGGGAGATGATCTCTTTGATCGTTCACCAGTGGAGACAACCACTTAGCATAATCTCAATGAGTGCAAACAATATAGAACTATCTGCTAGTTTGGGTGAAAAAATTAGTGAAGAAAAACTTTGTCAAAGCATGAAAACAATATCTAATCAAACACAGTACCTATCAAGTACAATGAATGATTTTAAAAACTTTTTTAAGCCAGGTAAAACAGCAGAAGAAGTTGATGTATTAGAGGTTATTAACAAAGTAGATTCAATGTTAGCAGGTAGCTTAAAAAATAATAACATTGTACTAGAGTTAAAAAGTATAGATAACTACAAGATCAAAACCTTTCAAAGTGAACTTATACAGGTGATCATAAACATCATAAACAACGCTAAAGATGTTTTAAAACAAACTAAACCAACTAATCCAAAAATAACAATATCCACAACTCATACTACGAAGAGTTTAAAGATCATAATCTCTGATAATGGTGGTGGGATACCAAAAGATGTTATTAACAAAATAGGAAAACAGTATTTTACAACTAAAGGCAATAATGGTACAGGCTTGGGTCTTTATATGTCAATTATTATAGTTAAAGAACATTTAGGTGGATCACTAAAGTGGGAAAATGTAGATGATGGAGCTAGATTTACAATAATAATTAAGAAGAGCTAGAGCTTATTTTACTCTATGGATAAACTTGGTATCATTTCAAAAAATTAAGTAAGAGACCATAAATAAGTTCATAGCTAATGAAAAGAGAAGCTATAAGATATGAGGCGAAAATCCGCAGGAGCTACTGGTAGCTTCAAGGGTTTTTAACGAAGTAGATTGTAGCTTATCTTTTCACCCGAAGGGCAACATTTAAAAGATTCATCTTCTGCGTTAAACTTCATTTAACGATACTAGTATCGCCAAATAAAGTTTGCCTTGAACCTAAACCTTTTACATGTTGTTATCTATGAAATTATTTATGGTCTCTTACTTATTAGCAAGGCTTTTTATGGCTCTGATCGACCTTTTAAATATTTCAAAACATTATGAAGCTCAAAAGATTTTAACAGATATAAATTTTCATGTTGACGAGGGTGAACGAATCGTTATAATAGGTAAAAACGGTAGCGGTAAGTCTACACTTATGAAGATAGTTAACGGCACACTAGAACAAGATGAGGGTGAGAGAATAGCGCGTCAAAGCCTAGAGGTAAAGATGCTTGATCAAAGACCCATCTTTGAGCCAGATCACAACGTACGCCAAGCTGTTGAAGCTGGACTTGTAGAGATCAACCAAGCAAAACAGAGATACGAAGAACTCTCCCACATGATCGCTGAGGATTTTGAGAATAAAAAGCTAATAGATGAGCATGAAAAACTCTCAAAATACATAGAACACCATAACGCTTGGAATCTTGATGATAAGATAGAACGCATAATCCAACACTTTGACCTTAAACGTTATGAAGACAAAAATATAAACCTGCTTAGTGGAGGGGAGCAACGCCGTGTAGCACTAGCTTCACTTTTGCTTCAAAAACCAGATGTACTGCTACTTGATGAACCTACCAACCACCTTGATGTATATATGGTTGAGTTTTTAGAACAACTCCTTTTAAAAGAGCGATTTACGCTTGTGTTTATCTCCCACGACAGATACTTTATAGATAGAGTTGCAACTAAAAGTATAGAGGTTGAGAACGAAAAACTTCGCCAGTACAGTGGAGGATACTCAGACTACTTAACTCAAAAAGAGGAGTATCTTAGAACTCTTCAAAAA
This sequence comes from Sulfurimonas sp., assembly GCA_041642615.1. Taxonomy (GTDB): domain Bacteria; phylum Campylobacterota; class Campylobacteria; order Campylobacterales; family Sulfurimonadaceae; genus Sulfurimonas. Next base: position 5,725 of record JBEPWC010000089.1, read on the forward strand.
CAGCATGAAAACATGTTAGGACTTCTAAAGCGTGAAAATGAATGGTACAGCCGTGGGGTACGTGCAAGACTTAAAAGAAATGAGGGTCGTAAAGAGCGTTTGATGCAGCTTCGTGAGTCTGCAAAAACAAACCCTGCACAGATCAGAAAGATGTCGATCGAGCTTCAGCGTGAAGCAAAACACTTCAACCGCGATAAAAGTGTAAACAAACAAAAGATGCTTTTTGAGGTAAAAGATCTTGGCTTAACTTTGGGTGATAAAGAGCTTTTACACGACTTTAACACACGCATACTACAAAAAGATGTGATTGCAATAGTAGGTCCCAATGGAAGTGGAAAATCAACCCTACTAAAAGCCCTACTTGGTCGTGTAAAACCAACACATGGAAAAATAAAACAGGGTGAATTTAAAATAGGCTACTTTGATCAACACCGAGAGATGCTAGATGATGATAAAAACCTGATCGAGACATTTTGTCCATTTGGAGGTGATCGAGTTGAAGTTCGTGGTAAAAACATGCATGTTTTTGGATACCTAAAAAACTTTCTTTTTCCGCGTGAGTACTTAGATAAAAAGATAGGCGTACTTAGTGGTGGAGAGAAAAACCGTATAGCCCTTGCCCTACTCTTTACAAAAGATGTAGATATCCTCATACTTGATGAGCCTACAAACGACCTTGATATACCTACAATTAACATACTTGAAGAGCAACTGACAAACTTCCCAGGTGCTGTGATCATAGTAAGTCACGATAGGTATTTTGTAGACAAAATTGCTAAAAAACTCTTTATATTTAAAAAAGATAAAACTATAGAGGAGTCATACCAAAACTACTCTGAGTACTTAGAGCTTGAGCGTGAACTAAAAGAGTTAGATGATATGGAAAAAGAGGCTTCAAAAGAAAAGCCAAAAGTAGAGACTAAAGAGCAAAAACCTAAAGCTTTAAAACTTACCTACAAAGAAAAGATAGCCCTAGAAAAATTACCTATCGAAATCGAAGCTCTTGAAGAAAAAATACAAGATAAAAACAACTGTATAGCCGATCCTCAGTGCTACCAAGAGATCGGACTTACAAAGCTAGCAAAAGAGCTTGAAGATCTAGAAGTTGAGTATGAACAAAAAGTTGAAGAGTTACTCACTATAGAGGAGAAACAAGAGGAGATTGAGAACTCTTAGTTAGTAGTGTTGGTCTCTGTAGTATTCGTTTCTGTAGAGTTTTGATCAGAGATATTTATATCCGAGATATTTAAATCTATAATCTTAGTTTGTGTAACATTTTTATCAGCAGACTTAGGCTCTTTTATGTCATCATATTTGAGACCATCGAGTTTATAAAACTTGTTAAACTTTATCATAGATGTAAGTTCTTTTCCATACTCTGCACCTTTTTCTGAGTATCTATCAAGCTTTTTTACAAGTTTGAAGGGGTTGTCTGTTTTCATGTTTAACTCTCTAAACTCTTCATACGCAAACCCTTTGCTTATAACCATGTAATAGTCCCTTACAGAATCTTCAACAGTGTCATACTTCTTTACATATATGGTTTTTTCACCCCTTGTCTCACTTGCTGCTACCCTTGGCTCACTTTTACTAAATGACCAAACTCCATAAAGATTGTTTGCAACTTTTGTAAACCTTGAAGTTGCCCATGCACTCTCCATAGCAGCTTGAGCTACTGCTATGCTTTTAGGGTGTGGTTTTAGTCTTCGTAGCAGTTCATCTGTGGTTTCTGCTGAATATTTTTTCATTAAAAACTCTATTTTAGGGTCATC
>JBEPWC010000090.1:0-7470 GCA_041642615.1 Sulfurimonas sp.
CTCGCCATATACTTGTAAAAAGTGAAAATGAAGCAAAAGATATAGCAAAAGAGCTTAAACCACTTAAAGGAAGTAAGCTAAAAAGCAAGTTTATAGAACTAGCAAAAAGCAAATCAACAGGACCTAGTGGCCCAAAAGGTGGAGATCTTGGTTACTTTGCACAAGGGCAAATGGTTCCAGAGTTCAACGAAGAGGTTTTTTCTATGAAAGTTGGTACTATAAGTGAGCCTGTTAAAACTCAATTTGGTTATCATGTTATCTATTTAGAAGATAAAAAAGAATCTAAAACTCGCTCTTTTACAGAGGTAAAACCATTTATTGAACAACGCCTTAAGATGGAGAAGTTTAAAGGTGTAATGCAGGACAAAATGATGTCTCTTAAAGACAAAGCTACTATCAAATAATAATTCCCTATGAGTCCTACACCCATCGATAAAGTATATATCGATGGGCGTATTTTTTATGTCAAGCGAGATGATCTCTACGATGAGCATCTAAGTGGTAACAAGTTTAGAAAACTCTACACTCTTATACAAACCCCAAAAGAAAGTTTAAATAAAATCATCTCTTATGGTGGAACTCAATCAAATGCAATGCTTGCTATTGCAAAGCTGTGTTTTTTAAAAAACTGGGATTTTATATACTACACAAAACCACTCTCACAACTACAAAAAGAACAAACATTTGGAAATTATGCCGATGCTTTAAAGCTGGGGATGAAGCATATTGAGCTAGAGTTAGAAAGCTACAAAAAACATGTATCTGATCTGAGATTTAATCTTGACAGTAAAACATTTGTACTTGATCAGGGTGGGGCAGTAGGTAAAGCAGAGGGTGGCTTAAAAGTTTTAGCAGATGAAATAAAAGATCAGTTAAAAGACTCAAAAATAAGGTATTTAGCAACACCAAGTGGAACTGGTACAACTGCACTTTTTTTAGCTAAGAATCTACCAGAGCTTAAGGTTTATACAACTCCTTGTGTTGGAGATGTGGATTATCTTAAAACTCAGATGCTATCTTTGGTTAAAGAGCTACCTAAAAACCTAGTGATCCTAGAGCCAAAAAAGAAGTATCATTTTGCAAAGCTATATCCTAACTTTTTAGAGATTTATCATAAACTATTAGATGCAGGTATTGAGTTTGATCTTTTATATGCCCCTGGGATGTGGGAGGCTTTGCTAGATCAAACAAATGAAGAGGTTTTATATATCCACAGTGGTGGAGTAAGTGGAAACAAGACAATGCTAGATAGGTACTTAAATAAACACCACACTTTCATTTAAGCTAGCACGCTTTGGTTGATAGGTGTTGATCTTAGCATCTTTGTCTTCATAACCTATAACTACACTGTAAAGTAGGGCTAGGTTGTCAGGAACATCGAGCTCACGTGCAACTATGCGACCATACTCTGTAGTTGAGCCTTGTGGACATGTGTCTAAACCCTCAGCTTTTGCTAAAAGCATAAGTGATTGTAAGTACGCACCACAATCGATCAAAGCACCTTGAGCTCCATCTATATTTGCCTTGTCGGTAAATACAAAAAATACACTCTTAGCTCCAAACCATCTAAAGTTATTTTTCCACATCTCTATACGCTTTTGTGTGTCTTTCCTCTCAATGCCCATGAGTTTGTAAAGTCCGATTCCCGTCTCTAGACGTCTTTTTTTATATGGGTTTTTCCACTCAAGTGGGTAGTACTGGATAAACTGATCATGCTCAACTCCATCATCCATAACTTTGATGATTGCATCCCCAACTTTTTTAAGAGTTGCTTCATCACTTACTGCGTATGTGATCCATGGTTGCATATTTGCCCCACTTGGAGTTTGAGCAGCTGCTTTTAAAATTTTTTCTTGTATATCTTTTGGTACAGGTTTTGATAGATAGGCTCTTTTTGATGAGCGTGAATTTATAGTTTCATAAATATTTGACATAAAAATCCTAAGTTTTTGATTTTTAATTATAGCAAAATATACTTATATATAATATAATTTTATTAAACGTTTAGTTGGTATGAGTAAATTTATTTAGTATACTTGACATTAAGTCACTCAACCTGATATAATAATACATACTAAAGTACAAAGGATAGAAAATGAATAATATTTTTGAAAAACTAACACATAATATGACTGAAGCGATAGAGTCAGCACTGTCACTGGCACTACACAATAAAAACAACGAAGTTGAACCGATCCACTTTTTGTGGGCACTTTTAACAAACTCAAACTCTGTACTAAACCAGATGTTTAATAAAATGAGTATAGACAAAACAGCAATTGAGTTAGATGTAAGAAGTGTATCTGAGAAACTTCCAAAATCATCTTCTGTTTCTAAAGAAAACATTAAACTCTCACGCTCTTTTGTCCAAACACTTGAGGCAGGGGCTGGGCTTATGACTAAAAATGGGGACAGCTTTTTAGCGGTAGATACATATATATTAGCAAACTTACAAAGTGAGCCGTTTAATTCGATTTTGAAAAAGTATGTAGATATCTCAGCTCTTGCAAAAAATATAGAATCTTCGCGTGGTGGATCTAAGGTAGATAGCCAAAGTGCAGATGAGACTTTTGACTCACTAGACAAATACGGAATCGATCTAACAAAAGAGGCACACGATGGTAAGCTATCACCTGTAATCGGGCGTGATGAAGAGATCACACGTATGATGCAGATCCTTATCCGTAAAACTAAAAACAACCCTATGCTTTTAGGTGAGCCGGGTGTTGGTAAGACTGCACTTGTTGAGGGTTTGGCTCAGCGTATTGCAAACAACGAGGTACCAACTTCACTTCAAAACAAAAAGGTTATAGCTCTTGATATGAGTTCACTTATAGCGGGTGCAAAATACCGCGGTGAGTTTGAAGACAGATTAAAAGCGGTGATCGATGAGGTAAAACAAAGTGGAAATATTATCCTCTTTATTGATGAGATCCACACTATTGTTGGAGCGGGTGCAAGTGAAGGATCTATGGATGCGGCAAATATCTTAAAACCAGCTCTTGCAAGGGGTGAACTACACACAATTGGTGCGACAACGCTAAAAGAGTATAGAAAGTATTTTGAAAAAGATGCAGCACTTCAAAGACGTTTTTTACCGATCAACCTAGATGAACCTACGGTGAACCAATCTTTGCAGATTTTACGCGGTATAAAAGAGCGTTTAGAGACTCACCATAATGTAAGTATTACAGATTCTGCTTTAGTTGCTGCGGCAAAATTAAGTAACCGCTACATAGCAGATAGGTTTTTGCCAGATAAGGCGATTGACTTGATCGATGAGGCAGCAGCTGAGCTAAAGATGCAGATCGAGAGTGAACCACATGCACTAAGCTCTGCAAAACGCAGAAGTAGTGAACTTCATGTTGAACAAGAAGCACTTAAGATGGAAGATACTCCATCAAATGCTAAGCGTTTAGAAGAGATCACAAAAGAGCTTGCTGATGTAGATGAGGAAATTAGAGGTTTAGAGTCTAGATTTGCTAGTGAAAAAGAGGTTTTTGAAAGAATTTCTGGTATAAAAAGTGAGTTAGAATCAAAACGTGCAGAAGCAGCTCGTGCAAAGGCAAGTTCTGAGTTTAACCGTGCTGCAGAGATAGAGTACGGTGAGATCCCAGCTTTAATCGAAGAAGAGAAGAAGATGAGAGAGCAGTGGGCTAAGATCCAAGAAGCAGGAGCGTTGGTTAAAAACAGCGTTGATGAAGAGTCAATCGCGTCAATAATCTCACGCTGGACAAACATACCTGTAAATAAGATGCTTGAGAGTGAAAAACAAAAAGTTTTACATGTAAAAGAGGAGCTAGACAAAGATGTAGTGGGACAAGAACAGGCTACATTTGCAGTAAGTCGTGCGATTAAACGTAATAAAGCTGGACTTAGTGAGACAACTCGCCCAATCGGTAGCTTCTTATTTCTTGGACCTACAGGGGTTGGTAAAACTCAAACTGCCAAAACTTTGGCTAAGTTCTTGTTTGACTCTGAAGATGCGATGATCAGAATAGATATGAGTGAGTACATGGAGAAACATGCAGTATCACGTCTTGTTGGTGCAGCACCGGGTTATGTAGGGTATGAAGAGGGTGGACAGCTTACTGAAGCGGTTCGTCGTAAACCTTACAGCGTTGTGCTTTTTGATGAGATCGAAAAAGCACACCCGGATGTTTTTAATATGCTTTTACAAGTGCTTGATGATGGACGTTTAACTGATAATAAAGGTGTTACGGTTGATTTTACAAATACTATAATTATTTTAACTTCAAACGTTTTAGAAGAAAATATAAAAACTACTTTTAAACCTGAGTTTATCAATCGTTTAGATGATATTGTAAAGTTTAATGAATTAGGATCTGATCAGATCAAAGGTATTGTGGATATCTTCTTTAGAGATATATCTACTAAAGTTGCTGAGCGTGATATTGAGCTTAGTCTTAGTGAGAGTGCAAAAGCATACATTGCTGAGGCTGGATTTGACCCTGTATATGGTGCAAGACCACTTAAGCGTGCACTTTATGAGATTGTTGAAGATAGACTTGCTGATCTTATTTTAGAAGGGCAAGTGGTTGAAGGATCAAAAGTAAATTTTGATATGCAAGATGATGAGATAAAAGTAAGTGTGAAGTAAATAATTATCAGTTATAATTTCACTTATGAAAACACTACTTTTAATATCAATTTTTTTAACTTCAACCTATGCAAGTATGGGTGACTGTTTTACATGTCACCCAAACCTGATCAAAGGGATCGATACAGACAAAGATCATAAGCCTATGCTTACGTGTATAAGGTGTCACTCCCCAAGTAAAGCTTCTGTTTTAGAATGTGGTAAGAAATGTTTCTCATGCCACAAAGAAGAGGATCTTGTGCCAGAAGAGATCCCAGAACACAGAGTGTTTGAGGATTGTAGAGAGTGCCATGTAGATGCCAAGAAAAAGCTATTGGATATCACAAACACACATGATCAATCACATGTAGATACACTTAAAGACTTTTTAATAGAGTAGTTTATCTACACTCTACTTTTGTAAAATCTAAACACAACTGATGCACCAAGTGCAAGACTTAGCATAATGCTAACTACAAAGAATGTTCCGTTGTCTCCTGATGAAAAAGGTAGACCACTTGTGTTCATCCCAAAAAAACCAACCATAAGATTTAGTGGTAAAAATATAGCTGATATGATCGTTAAAAAGTATATCATCTTATTCATCTTATCGTTTGATTTTGCATTGTAAAAACTGTAAAGGTAATCAAGTTTTGATAGTTGTAGTAAAGCTGAACGCATAATCCTGTCTAGGTGTTCATGTATATCTACAAACTCGTTAATCAAAAAGTCCTCATCATCTTTGTGAAAACTGATAAACTCATCAATAACATTAGTGGTCCTTAAAAGCATACGCTCGACCCTTAAGATTTGAAGTTTTATCTCAAGCCAAGAGTTTAAAAAATCTTTATCTGTGTTGTTTTCGTACAGGTTCTCTTCTAGATCAGATACTAAATCTTGATACTTTGCAAAAGATCTTATAACTTTGTCAACCGATCTATCTACCATCTTGTATATGGTTCTAAATTTATCCTCAAACTCTCTAAACTCACTTTTTTCTTGGTCATAGTAGTAGCTATTGCTACTTGTAAGTATAAAACCAAATGACTTTGAGTTTTCCTGAGCTCCTATAATGGGAAGTCTTATTATAAGCATATTGTAGTTTTCATTCTCATCAAATATAGATGGGTGTGCGTCGTTGTTTAGGTCTTCTAGGTGTAGGGTGTCTAAAATATTTTCAATATTTTTCATTTTTACTCACTCTTCATATGGACATCCATCTGTGGAAATGGGATGCTGATGTTGTTTTGTCTAAGTGCATTATACACAAGGATCAAAAAGTCAGATGGTAGTGAGATCTGTTTTTGCGAGCGGTCTACCCAGACAATCAGTTCTAGGTCTACACTACTTGCATTCATCATGACCATCCTAATATCTGGCTTTTGATCTTCGTTGTCTTTAATGTAGCTAAGCTCACTTTTTTCTAGTGCCTCTAGGACCGCTTTTTTTACATCTTCTATCTCAGTTCCATAAGCTACACCAAAAGGTATATGAAGACGTCTGATCTTGTCCTCTAGTGTCAGGTTTATAACATTGTTTTGTATAAAAGATGAGTTTGGAACTATGATATCTATATTATCAAAAGTTTTGATTGTAGTGGAGCGTATACGCATATCTGTAACAGTTCCACTTAGTTGATCGCTTATCTCAACTATGTCGCCTATTCTGATTGTACGCTCAAACATTATTATGATCCCAGCTATAAGGTTTGAAACCACAGTTTGCAAACCAAAACCAATACCAATAGAGAGTGCCCCAGCAATAAGTGAGAGAGACTTTAGATCAACTCCAATACTTCTAAACGCACTCATGGCAAAGATTAAAATGATCACATAGTAACCTATGTTTGACATCAAGCGAACTGTCATCATAGAGATGTTTTCTCTTTTTTTAGTTGTGCGTAATACCCATCTTTTATATAAAAACCCAAGTAAAAAACCTGCTAGTATGTAGCTAATAGCTTTTATTAGACTATATATACTTATTGGTTTTTCATTGAATGTAAAGAGTGATGATCCAAAAAAATCTTTTGTTTGAGTAAGTAGTTCAGATCCACTTAAAAGTGTAAAAGAGAGTAGTAAAATAACTAAAAGTGTCTTCATGTTATGCTCCTAAAAAATAGACAACCCTGTCTTTTGTGTAAAAAGCTCTAAAGCCATTGTCCCAACAAGCGAATTTCCCTGCTCATTTAGCCCTGGAGAAAACACAGCTATCCCCATCTGTTTTGGCACTATTGCTACGATCCCTCCACCAACTCCACTTTTACCAGGAAGTCCTACGTTAAAAGCAAAGTCACCTGATGCATCGTAGTGTCCACATGTAAGCATAACAGCATTTATCCGTTTTGCTTGTTGTGAAGTTATATATGTCTTGTTTGTGATCGGATCTACACCGTGGTTTGCTAAGTAAAGCATAGCACGTGAGAGCATCTTTGTGTTCATCTCAATAGAGCAGTGTTTAAAGTATATTTTAACTATGTCATCTACGCAGTTGTCAAAGTTATTAAAGCTTTTCATTAGGTTGGCAAGTGCTATATTTCTGTAACCATGCTCCATCTCTGAGTCTGCAACATCTTGGTTTGAGTTTATTGAGTTGTCATTTGAGATAGATCGTATAAACTCTATAACCTCTAAATAAGCCCTGTCTTTATCTTTGTAGTGACTCACTAGTGAATCTGTAACGTTGATCGCCCCTGCATTTATAAAAGGGTTTCTTGGTTTTCCATGCTCGTATTCTAGTTGAATAAGTGAGTTAAACGGGTTACCTGAAGGCTCATGACCTATCCGTTTATACAGGTCTCTTCCATATTTGGTAAGTGCTAAAGTAAATGTAAATACTTTTGAGATACTTTGTATAGAAAAAAGCTCATC
>JBEPWC010000091.1:0-7467 GCA_041642615.1 Sulfurimonas sp.
TAAGTAAACAAAATTAGATATAATTTAGATTATTAAAGAAAGTTAAAGGTTAGAGTTGAGTAAGTATAGTCAGATCACAGAGTTTTTAGAGCATTTTTTAGATAATGAGGTAAACAAAACTGGTTTGAAAAATGTAGTAGTTGGTTTGAGTGGCGGACTTGATTCTGCAGTTGTTGCAGTACTTGCACATAGAGTTTTTAAAGATAAACTCACATGTGTAAAGATGCCATCTCACTACTCATCTCAAAGCTCACTCGATGATGCGGATGAGCTCTGTAGAGACTTTGGGATCAATGCTATTGAGTGTTCAATCGATCCTATGCTAAAGCCATATGAGGAGTTAAATCCAGACATGGACAACCTTCGTCGCGGGAACTTATCGGCTAGGCTTAGGATGGTTACACTTTTTGATATCTCAGCTAAAAATGCTGCGCTTGTTTTAGGTACTAGTAACAAAAGTGAGATACTGCTTGGTTATGGAACGCTTTATGGTGATCTTGCATCTGCTATAAATCCGATCGGTGATCTTTACAAAAGTGAAGTTTTTGAGCTTGCAGAGTATTTGGGAGTTAGTGAGTCGATCGTTAAAAAACCACCATCTGCAGATCTATGGGCTGGACAAGAGGATGAAGAGGATTTGGGTTATTCGTATGCACAGCTTGATCATGCTATGAAGTTGTATGTAGAAGATAGAGTCCCAAAAGAGGAGATAATAAACTCAGGTGTTGACAAAGATATGCTTGAGATGATTATAAGCAGAATCTTTAGAAATCACTTTAAAAGAAAGATGCCAGTGATCGCAAAACTTACATCTAGGACGATGAATCACGATTTTAATTATCCAAGAGATATAACACTTTAAAAGGAAAAAGATATGGAAGTATTGTTTAGCAAATATGAAAACGGAGTTGAGGAACACTCAAATGTTAGTGATGCACTTGATGGTGATGATCTTTGTCAGCGTGAAGAGTTAGAAGATGAGTTTTGTTCATATGTAGGTGCATCTTATGCTGTAGCTACATCTCATGGTACATCTGCACTGCACCTTGCAATGCTTGCACTTGATCTAAAACGTGGTGACAAAGTTGTGTGTTCAGTAAACTCACATCCAAATGTTCCAGAAGTTGTAAGGCATTTTGATGCTGAACCTGTTTTCATCGATATTGAAGAAAACTACTACAATATTAATCTTGACAAATTAGAAGCATACCTACAAGAAAATAAATCAAAAAAACTAAAAGCTGTAATAGTTACTCATGTAGCTGGTATATGTACAGATCTTGATAGACTTTATGATATTGCAAAACTATATGATGTAAAAATTGTAGAGGATGCTTGTGATGCACTTGGTGCTACATATAAAGGTAAAAAGGTTGGTTCAACTGGAGCGGATATAACATGTTTTAACTTCTCCTCTCACTTAAGAGAAAATATCTGTAACGGTGGGATGCTAGTAACAGATGATGATGATATCATTGAGCGTGCAAGACTTTTAAATAACCACGCAATAGTAAGAGATGAGGACGCACTAGAGTATATCTACGATGTTGTAGATATTGGTAATGATTACTCTATGAGTCAGCTTGATGCTGCATTTATCCGTGCAATGATCAAAAAGCAAGACAAAGTGATAGATAAACAAAAAAATATAGCTAAGGTCTACTCAAAAGAGTTAGCTGGAGTAGAACACGTAAAACTTCCAGATCTTGATGCAGTTGAGACACCATACTCTTTGTATATTATAAAAATAGATAAAAATAGAGATTCATTTGCAAGAGAACTTCAAGAAAAAGGTGTCCACACCGGTCTTCACTTTATCCCACTACATCTGATCTCTTACTATAAGTCAAAGTATTCACTAAAGGTAAATGCTTTTCCTGTAGCTCTGCGAACATATCAACAGGTATTATCTCTTCCTATCTATCCATCTATGAGTGACAAAGAGATTAAGTTTGTTATAAACACTATAAAAGATGTTGCATCTACTAGGGTATAGTAGCTTATTAACCTCTTTAACACAAACTTAACAAAACTGTAGTACTATAAGTTTAAAATTTATACTATAAGGTAAAATATGAAACTTACATTACTACTCCTTGTACTTATTAGCCAGTTACTCTTTAGTTCACAACACTTTTCAAAACAAGCTACTCTAAAACCGCTTCTTACACAAAAAGGAGATAAAAAACAGTGGTGTCCGATCTGTGGAATGAAGCTTGAGATGTTTTACAAAACTTCGCATGCAGCAAAACTACCAAGTGGCGAAGATAGACAGTACTGCTCTATGCACTGCTTGGTGGTTGATATGAAAGAGTATGATATCGATCTAGATAGTGTAAAAGTTGTAGATGCAAAAAGTGAAAAACTTATAAATGCTAAAGATGCTCACTACGTTATGTACTCTAAGGTAAAAGGTACCATGAGTTATGTATCTAAGATCGCATTTGAAAATAGATCTGATGCACAAGAGTTTATGAAAAAATACTCAGGTAGGATAGTGGCATTTAATGAAGCACTCCAACAAACTAAAGACTCTTTAGAATCAGATATTAAAAAACAAAACAGCAAAAAAGATAAAAAAGTGTACCCTATGGGTAAGAAGATCTTCGAGGCTAAGTGTAAAAAAGATATAGATCTTACTAATTACTTGGAGATAAATGAGTTAAAGGCTGCTATTAAAAATGAAAAGCTTTGTAAAAGCCTAAAAGAGAAGCAGCTCCAAGCTCTCTCAAAATACCTCTGGGAGGTAAAGCGTTTTGGTGATCTGGACAGTATAGAGGACACAATAAAGGTAGAGGCTAATGAAAAATGTCCAGTTTGTGGGATGTTTGTATATAAGTACCCAAAATGGGCTGCACAGATATACTATGATCATAATGGACACACGCACCATTACTCATTTGATGGTGTAAAAGATATGATGAAGTTTTACTTTGATCCTATGAGATATGGAGACTATAAAGACTCAAAAAAACAAAATATATCAAAGATCTTAGTAACGGACTACTACTCACAAAAAGCTATAGATGGTAAAAAAGCTTACTATGTGATCGGAAGTGATGTGTATGGACCTATGGGGGATGAGTTGATCCCTTTTAAGAGTTTAGATGAAGCAAAAGTTTTTAAAGCTGATCATGTAGGGTTAGAGATATTAAAATTTGATCAAATAGATCAGAAGAAAGTTTACAGTTTGGATCACTAAGATAACAAAACATTTAGCTATAATTCGCACATGAATAATAGTTTAGTTTTTTGGATAGAGAGATACTTTTATAACCCAAGTTTTTTTCAAAAAGTACTCTCTTTTTTACTTCTGCCTTTTAGTTACCTGTACTGCTTTTTGATATATATAAAATACAAGCTAAGCAAACCTGAAGATCTTGGTATAGATATAGTTAGTGTAGGTAACTTAAACGTAGGTGGAAGTGGTAAAACTCCACTTATAACCTCTCTAGCTTCAAAATATAAAAACGCAGCAATAGTGCTTCGTGGATATGGTCGAGACTCTAAAGGTCTTTATGTAATCAGCGATGCTAATAATATCTTAGAAGACGTAAGCATAAGCGGAGATGAGGCTATGATCTACGCTACAAAACTCCCACAAACAATAGTGATTGTGAGTGAAGACAGAAAAGAGGGTATAAAAAAAGCAAAAGAGATGGGTGTAGATATAGTTTTTTTAGATGATGCTTACTCTAAGCATAATATCAAAAAACTAGATCTACTTATACACACAGATTTTCAAAATAGCTCTTGCTTGCCATCTGGTCCTTATCGTGAGAGGTTATGGAGTTCTAAAGAGGTTGTTGAACTTTATGAGGATGTTGATTTTAAGCGTAAAACAACTCTTAAAGATGTTTCTGATAAAATGTCGCTTATAACAGCTATAGCACGTCCAACACGTTTAGATAAATATCTACCCGATGTAGTTAGTAAAAACTACTTTGGTGATCATCATAATTTTACAAAAGATGAGGTGCAGAGTATTCTAAAAAAAGATGGTAGTGAGAGTGCATTAGTGACATATAAAGATTATGTAAAACTTCAAAAGTTTAACTTACCACTCTCTTTACTAGACCTAGATGTAGAAGTGGATGAAAAAATATTTAAAATTATAGAGGATTATCGTGCAAAAAAAGATTGAAACAGTAAAAACACTACTTGATGCCCTTCCATTTATAAAAGAGTTTAACAAAGAGATCGTTGTTATAAAGTATGGTGGAAGTGCCCAAACATCTCCACAACTTAAAGAGAAGTTTGCAGAAGATATTTTGCTTATGTATCTTGTTGGGATCAAGCCTGTAATTGTTCATGGTGGTGGTAAAAAGATAACTGAGATGTTAGATGCACTAAAGATAGAGACTAGCTTTATAGAGGGTCAGCGTGTAACATCACCAGAGGTTATGAGAATAGCAGAGATGATCCTAAGTGGTGAGATCAACAAAGAGATAGTATCTCTTCTAAACACTCATGGAGCTAAAGCTATAGGTATTAGCGGAAAAGATGCACACTTTATATCTGGTGAGCCAAAAGACTTTGAAAAGTGGGGGCTTACTGGAAATATTACAGATGTAAAAGCTTCTGTGATCCATAAACTAATAGATGATAAGTTCATACCAGTTATAGCTCCAATAGCAGCAGGAGATGAGCTAGGCCATCCAGGGTTTAATATAAATGCAGACCTTGCAGCTTCAAAAATAGCAAAAGCGATCGGTGCAAATAAGATAATCTTTTTAACAGACACACCAGGCGTGTTAGACAATGACAAAAGACTTTTAAGCTCACTCACAGAAGATGAAGTTATAGCACTCAAAAAAGACTCCACGATCCACGGTGGTATGGTTCCAAAAGTAGATGCTTGTTTAGAAGCCATAGATGGTGGTGTAGAAAAAGCACATATAATTGATGGAAGGTTAGAACACTCAATGCTTTTAGAGCTTTTTACATCTGCAGGTGTTGGAACAGAGATAGTAAAGTAAATTGAGTACTGTTAAAGAGCTTTTAAAAGATATAACTAATAAGTTAGACGCTCATATTCCTAGAGCTTCTCGTGAGGCTCAACTTTTTTTAATGCACCACCTTGGTGTAGATGAGCTTTGGCTCCTTACAAATCAAAATACCAAAGTTGAAAATACAGAACTTCTTTATAAGATGATAGAAAGAAGATCTAAAAATGAGCCATTTGAGTATATTACAAATAGGGTTAGTTTTTATTCTGAAGAGTTTTATATACAAAAGGGTGCTTTGATCCCAAGACCCGAAACCGAACTGCTTATAGATGAAGTTTTAAAACACTACCCAGATACTAATGCTAAATTACAGTTTGCAGAGGTTGGAGTTGGTAGCGGGATCATCTCGATCATGCTTGCAAAAAAATATAAAAATGCCAAGTTTATAGCGGTAGATATTTCGCCAGATGCACTTAATGTTGCAAAGAAAAATATAGATAAATTTGGGCTATCTGATAGAATAGAGTTAAGAGTAGGATCACTACTTGATCCTGTAGAGGAAAAAGTTGATTATTTAGTATCAAACCCGCCATACATAGAAAATGGTGTAGAGTTAGAGTCAAACTTAGACTATGAGCCCCAAAATGCTCTGTTCGGCGGTCAAGTAGGTGATGAGATCATAAAAGAGTTACTTGATGAAGTCTTAAAGAGAGATATTAAGTTTTTTTCTTGTGAGATGGGTTATGACCAAAAGGATAGAATTTCATATTATTTAAAACAAAAAAAGTTTAAAACTCTGAATTTTTATAAAGATTATGCGGATTTTGATAGGGGTTTTACACTTGAATTATAGGCAAGACAGATGAAAAGAAATATTTACGCTGATTTTACATACCTTTTAGTTTTAGCTGCAACCTTTGGTGCAGTTATAGTCCTTGGTACCATAGCTGCTCCAGTTATTTTTAACAACTCCTCTCTGGGTTTAGAGATCGCAGTAGATAGATACAATGCAGGTATAATGATGGCAGAGGTTTTTAACCGCTTTTCATACTGGCTATACTTTGTAGCTTTTTACGTGGTCATATATGAACTTTACATGTATAAACTTGGTCAAAGAGACAGGTATGTTTTTGTAAGTGCTACAGTTGTAGCTTTTACTTCTCTTATGTTTTCAGGAGTTTATTCTCCAAAAATATTAGCGATGCAAGACCTTGGCCGTGAAGCAACGCAAAGCGATACATTTGTGGCTATCCACAAAGCAAGTGAGATCGATTTTAAAATACTAGCTGTAGCACTACTTGTACTTTTCATAAGACGTTTGATGTTGATGCGTATAAAATAATTAAAATCCAGACATAAAGCCACCAAATACTTATAATATACTTCTCAACAAAAGAACCAAATAAAGAAAAGCTTTAGTAAATTGAATTGTACTACAAATCCTTATCTAGCTTATCTAAAGCCTGCAATCCTTTGTTTATATTACCTTTTGAAGCTTTTATCTCAAATCTGGTTTTAGCATCAAACTGTGCAAGTGCAACAGTTGCAAACTCATCAAATAGTTTGTTTAAGCTGATCCCTTGTTCTTTAGCATACTGTTTTAGCCTTTCATGTTTAGAATCTGGCATTCTTACTGTGATCGTGCTCATGATCTCCCCTTTATAAATTTTTCTGGTGTAACGATTTTGTGTTTAAATCTAAGCTCTGTATTTTTAAAATCTTTTACATTGTAAGTGATAATAACTTCCGCTCCACTTGCAACTGCCAACTCTACTACAAAGTTATCATCTTCATCTTTTAAATTAGGTCTCCACAAATAGTAAATTTCATTCCATTTACAAGTAGAAAGATAGGCTTCAAAAAGATTGTTTTGTTCAGTTAGACTCAATGGAGTTAAGTTCTGAATCTTTTTTCTTTTCATAACCTCTTCATACTCTTTAAAAAGAGCCTCACTCATTTGAGGAAATAGTTTTTTATGTAAAACCAGTCTCAAAACCTCTCTAGCTTTACTATCCTTTTTTATCAGTGCCGATATCCACACACTTGTGTCTATTACAATTTTCATTAGTGTATGATAGCATATATGCATTCATAATTCAAGTATATATTCTCCATTAAACCAGACATAAAGTTGTCATAAAAGTTTTATATACTAAATAAATATAAAACTGTAGAGCACTTCTTTAAAAACTTTGGAGTTATAGAATAAAAAAAGCTACTCAAAAGATAATACTTGATAACATCTTTTATCTAAAGGAAATCGTATAAATGAGACTATCTAAATCACAATATATTAGAGGTTTACAGTGTGTGAAATCTATAATACCCCAAGAAAAACAAACAGTTTTTTTGGGGTTTAAGCAAAAAGAATTAGAGGATGATTTATGAACACAGAAGAACTTAATAATATTAAACAATACATTAGAGAAGCAGATGCACTTCTTATAACAGCTGGTGCTGGTATGGGAGTGGATAGTGGTCTGCCAGACTTTAGAGGAGATGAAGGTTTTTGGAAAGC
>JBEPWC010000092.1:0-7407 GCA_041642615.1 Sulfurimonas sp.
GAAGACGTGCTGAGGATCTTGAAGAAATAGAAGAAGTAGAAGAAGCTGAAGAGGTAGAAGAAAAAAAACGAACTCCACAAAAAAAAGTAGAAGCACCTGCTAAAAAAGAGGACTCTAAAACACCACAAAGACGCAAAAGTGATATGCGCTCATATGTGAAAATAGACACTCACAAACTAGATGAACTTTTTGACTCAGTAGGTGAACTTGTGATAGCACAAAACTTTATAGCTGAGAGTGAAGAGATCAAAACCATTAAGAGTGAGAGCGTAAGTAAGACCATAAACCATCTCTCAAAGATCACCAGGCTTATTCAAAACCGTGTAATGGGTCTTCGTATGGTCGCTGTTCACGATACTTTTGAGAAGATGAAAAGGGTAGCTCGCGATGCTTCTAAAAAAGTAAATAAAGAGATAGCCTTAGAGATAGAGGGAGCTGAGACTGAGATAGATAAAACCATGGTTGATTCACTCTCAGATCCACTTATTCATATTATGAGAAATGCTATAGATCATGGACTTGAAGATAGTGCAGCTGATAGAGTTGAAGCCGGTAAACATGAGGTTGGGATAATTACACTTCGTGCATTTCATCGTGGTGGAAACATAGCTATAGAGGTTAGTGATGATGGTCGCGGTATTAACCGAGATAAAGTATTTGCCAAAGCTGTTGAGCGTGGAATAGTAAATGAAGATGATGAGCTAACTGATCAGCAGGTGTTTTCTTTGATCATGCAAGCTGGTTTCTCAACAGCAGATAGCATAAGCGATATTTCTGGTCGTGGAGTTGGGCTTGATGTTGTAAGGACTGCTATAGAAAAGCTTCAAGGTAAGGTTGAGATATCCTCAGAAGTAGGAAAAGGTTCCACATTTACCATACTACTTCCTCTAACGCTCGCCATAATTGATGGTATGATAGTAAAAAGTGCAAACGATACTTTTATACTCCCTACCCTCTCAGTTGTTGAGTCCTTAGTACCATCAAAAGATATAGTTCACTACATGAAGAAAAAAGGTGAGTTTTTAGACTTGCGTGGTGAGATGATCCCTATAGTAAGACTAAATCATATACTTGATATAAGCGATGAGAGACCAGAGGTTACAGAATCAACTCTAATATGTCTAGAAAATGAAAATGGAAAGTACGCACTTTTAGTTGATGATCTTATAGGTCGTCAACAGGTTGTGATCAAATCTCTTGGACCAACACTCTCAAGAATCAAGGAGTTATCAGGAAGCGCTATTATGGGTAGTGGAGAGATTGCACTTATACTAAACGTAGAAGAGCTACACGGTTGTGAGGTTTCTAAAGTTTGAGCGAGCAAGCTGAATTAAGTGTAAAAATTTTTAAGAGATACCAACAGCTTATATATCAAGAGGTTGGTATCTCACTAGCTGATCATAAAAAAACACTTGTTCAGTCACGCCTTAGAAAGTGGCTAGCTAAATATGGTGTTAGCACTTATGAAGAGCTATATGAGATGATAGCAAATGACGAGAGTGATGAGATGCTAATCATGCTTGTAAATGCTATAACTACAAACGTTACATCCTTTTTTCGAGAGGAAAACCAGTGGATCTACCTAAAAAGCAATCTCTATGATATTGTAGATCCAAAGACAAAAAAGATACGCATATGGAGTGCTGCTTGTTCAAGTGGACAAGAACCATACACTATAATGATCTTTTTAAAAGACAACCTCAAAGATTTTAACACTTGGGATATAAAAATACTTGCTACTGATATCTCTGAGGAGATACTACAAAAAGCTATAAAGGGTGAATACCTTTACAAAGATGTTGAAACACTCCCTAAAAGTATGACACGAAAATACTTCGTAGAGTCTATAAACCAAAAAGGATTAAAGACATATACAGTTAAACAAGAGATTAAGGATCATATAATATTTAGAACTTTTAACTTAGTTACTGGTGACTTTAATGTCTTTAAAAATAAGTTTGATATGATATTTTGTAGAAATGTAATGATATACTTTGATAAAGTAACTCAAGGTGCACTTTTAGCAAAGTATGCAAGACTGTTAGGTAAAAACTCAATGCTTTTTATAGGTCATTCTGAATCTATACAAAATAATGATATATACAAAATGGTAAAACCATCTATGTATAAAATAAAATAAGGGGATAAAAATGGATATTTCTAAAACATCTGATCGTGAATTGCTAGATGAGATTGGGCGTAGGTTTGATGAGAAAAAAGCTTCCATAAAAGAGATGGAGTTTATGACAAAAAAACTTCTTGATATGAACGAAAAAAATAAACAAGCCCAAGATGTGAAAAGTAAGTTTTTATCACTTATAAAAAATGAGTTTAACAACCCTATGTCATCACTTCTTAATCTTGTACACATGATAGATAAAAAAGTTGAAGATCAAAAAGTCAGAGAACTCTCATCTATGATGCATATGGAACTTTTAAAACTTGACTTTAGCCTAAAAAACATATTTAGTGCATCTGAGATAGAAGCTGGAGAAACAGGAAACGACTACTCTGAAGTTAATGTCGAAGAGATCTATGAAGAGCTAATAGAATATTTTAGCTATATTATAAAAGATAAGAACCTCTCAATTAGCTATAACTCTAATTGTAGCGATAATATAATTAGTGATTCACAAAAAGTAAATATTATCCTTTTAAACCTTATATCTAACGCTTGTGAATACTCTTATAATGATGCTAAGATAGATGTAAAGCTAGAATGCGATGAGAAAAACTATATCTTAAAAGTTGAGGATATGGGTGAGGGGATCTCAAAAGACCATGCAAAAGACATCTATAACAGATTTAGCCATTTTGAATCCGGAAACACAAGAAGAACAGCAGGTCTTGGACTTGGTCTTAGTGTAGCTCGTGGTTTTGCAGAGGCTCTTGATGGAAGTATTGACAACGTTACAAAAGATTCAAAAACTATCTTTATTGTAACATTGCCAAAAGTAAACAAAGAGGAAGTTGAACTCTCCCAAGGGTTTGGTTCTAATGAATTTATGTTTGAAGATGAAAATGGTATGGTAGAGTTTTAACAATGTATGTAAAAAAATTCATCCATGTTGGTGAAATATATATAGGTGCAAAACCTACAGAGATCAGTACAGTTCTTGGCTCATGTGTCGCTGTTTGCTTATACGATAATATCCAACGTATTGGTGGGATGAATCACTACCTTATTCCATTATGGAATGAAAATGGTCTTCAGAGTCCAAAATATGGTAATATCTCAATACCACGCCTGGTAGAGAGTATGGAAAGCATTGGGTGCAATCGCACTAATATGGAAGCAAAGATATTTGGCGGAGGGAATGTGATCGATGTATCTAACCAGGAGATGATGGTTGGTAGAAAAAATATACTGATCGCAAAAGAGATCTTGCGTGATTACAGAATCCCTATAAAAGCTAGTGATATAGGCGGGGAAAAAGGTCGCAGAATCATGATGAGAAGTGATACTGGAAAGATATTTTTAAAGTATACTCAAAAAAGTTGATAAAAAATGGCTATAAAAGTTTTAGTTGTAGATGATAGTGCCACAGCACGTGCAATCCTTGTAGATATTCTTAAGTCAGATCCTGAGATTAGTGAGGTAGATACAGCTCCAGATGCTTACATAGCAAGAGACAAAATTGTCGCAAATAAACCAGACGTAGTGTGTTTAGATGTTGAGATGCCAAGAATGGATGGTATAACTTTTTTAAGAAAACTCATGAAACATATGCCACTTCCTGTTGTTATGGTGTCTTCACTAACACAAAAGGGAGCACAGACCACTCTTGACGCCTTAGAGAGCGGTGCGGTTGATTTTATAGGTAAACCTCACTCAAATATATATGAAGGCTCATCAGAGATCAAAGATGAACTTATTAAGAAAGTAAAAAATGCAGCATATGCACGTGTTAGCAAACCAAATACTAATCTACCAACAAAAAACCTAACATACAAATCAAACCTAGAAACAACCCAAAAAATCCTAGCAATAGGATCTTCAACTGGTGGAGTTGAAGCACTAAAAGAGTTTTTAGTGCAATTTCCAAGAAATTCACCTGCTATGATCATAGTCCAACACATGCCATCAAACTTTACAGCCCAGTTTGCTCAAAGACTAAATAGTATTTGTGAAGTAGATGTTAAAGAGGCTGAAAATGGTGATACTCTAATACAAGGTATGGTACTAATAGCTCCAGGTGATCTGCACATGGTTCTTCGCCGCTCAGGTCATAGGTACTATGTACAACTGGGATCTGGTGAAAAGGTCTCAGGACATCGTCCATCTGTTGATGTGATGTTTAATTCCGTATCAAAATACGCCGGTGCAAATGCTATAGGCGTGATCCTAACTGGAATGGGTTCAGATGGTGCCAAAGGTCTTTTAAATATGAGAAAAAATGGTGCTATGACATTTGGTCAAGATCAACAAAGTTCAACTGTTTACGGTATGCCAAAAGTTGCACAAGAGATAGATGCTGTTGTAGAACAAGGCTCCTTGCTAAAGCTCCCATCTAAAATACTAAAACACCTAGAGAGCATGGAATCATAATGCCTAAAATACTTTTGTAAAAGAAATGTTGTTAAAGAAGCCTGATGATTGTTTGTACAAAGCTAAAAAAAGTGGTAGAAATAATGTTAAAATAAACATATAATAAAAGGGATAGTTATGGAATCATTAAATAATCATAAACTTTTACAAGGTTATAAAGAAGCGGTAGATTTTAGCTCTATTGTTACCAAAACTGACCTTAAAGGTCGAATAACATATGCAAATGATAACTTTTGTGATATATCTGGTTATACACAAGACGAGCTGATTGGTAAGCCCCACAATATGGTAAGACACCCAGAACAAAGTTCTGAGAGCTTTAAAGATATGTGGAATACGATCCAGTCTAAAAAACCATGGAAAGGGATCATAAAAAACAGGCATAAAGATGGTAGTTCATACTATGTTTATGCAAATGTTATCCCGTTTTTAGATGAAAACAATGAGATCATAGAGTATATATCTATACGTCAAGATATAACTGAGCTTCATAACCTAAAAAATCATCTAGAGGATCGTGTAAAAGAGGAAGTTGAAAAAAACAAGAAAAAAGATCAAGAACTTATTGATAATCTAAATCTTTTTTTAGACAGTACACCAAACCCGATCATAGTTTTATCAGATGAAAAAATAGAGTTTATAAACAAAGCTTTTTTAAAACTAATCTCTAAAAAGAAGGAAGATGTTATTTATGAGGATTGCCTTTTATGTAATATACTTGTTGAAACTAAAGGGTGCATCTCAAATCCAGATGAGTTTAAACTAGATAAAGAGAATAAAGTATCAATAGATACAAAACATGGTCGAAACATCTTCAATCTATACTACAGAAAAATAAAGTCTATAGATGAAAAACCTCTAAAAATGTTTATACTAAATAATATAACTGTAAATGAGTATCAAAAGTTTAAGATCAACCACTATAATGAGCAACTACAAGAGTTTTATATACGTTCAAAACGCCCTAATAAAACCCAATATAAGCAAGACAATGATCATGAGCAAGATAACGACCATAAAAAAGTAAG
The DNA here is from genome assembly GCA_041642615.1 of Sulfurimonas sp. GTDB lineage: Bacteria > Campylobacterota > Campylobacteria > Campylobacterales > Sulfurimonadaceae > Sulfurimonas. The sequence goes on from JBEPWC010000092.1 coordinate 5,578, forward strand.
AGTGCTTAATAATGAGGAGAGGGAACTGCTAAAACGTAAACATGATGATATAGCAGTTAGCTCCGAAGTCTACTCTCAAGAACTTGATGAATATGTAATGCTAGAGATCCAAGAGTTAGACGAGATAGAACAAGAGATCAGGCACTTTATATTATTACTTGAGAACAAAGACCAGGAACATCTAAACGAGATTGTATTAAGACTTGTAAAGTTCTCATCTGTTTTAAGCAACCTTATGGAGTTTAAGGAGCTGTCATTTTCACTCTCATCATTAGCAGATCTTCTTGGAAAACAAAATGTTAATGAGTTAGATGAAGATACTTTCAAAAAGATGTTACTCTTTTTAGAAAATATAATCATAGACCTTTCAAGCTGGCGTAAAATTGTGTTTATTGAACAAAGTGCAAATGACATACACTATATGGACAGTTCACTATTTAGCTCTATTTTACAACTAGAGCTAATTTTCAACACCGATCAAAAGAATGAAGATGAAGATGATTTTGAACTCTTTTGATTTAACAAGTTGATTTTGTTGTATAATACATTAAGTAGAATCTAGTTTTTGACGATACCTATTTATCGTTGTAGTACAAGTGCACAAAAAATAAAGGTAGATAAAATGACAATTAAAAAGCAACTGATCATAGCTCTATTAGTCGTGGGGATCACTCCATTTTTAGTGATGGGTATATCATCTTATATAAAATCTAGTAATGCACTAGATCATGAAGCACACTCAAAACTGGAGATGGCAAGAGACTTAAAAAAAGCACAACTTGAAAACTACGTGAGCTTTGTTGATTCAGCTATTGGTATGTTGGGTCAGAGTGCCGATGTAAATACTATGTTTGATGACCTAGTAGACCTACATAATTTGCATAATGTTGGAGCAAATGAACCATTTCATATTACAGAAAAACCTGATGTAGAAGCTGTGTATAAAAAATATGACAACTACTTTAAAGGTTTTATAAATAATTATAACCTTTACGATATGTTTATCATCTGTAAACCTCACGGACATGTTATGTATACCGTTACTCGTGAAGCAGATTTAGGTGAGAACTTAAAAGTTGGTAGCCTAAGAGATTCTGGCTTAGCGGAAGTTTGGCAAAAGGTTAATGCTCAAAGAAAAACTGTATTTGTAGATATGCGTCCATACGCTCCAAGCGGAGGTGCACCGGCAATGTTTATGGGTACACCTATTACTGGTCCTGATGGAAATATGAAGGGTATTGTTGCTGTTCAAATGAGTGAAAAAGTTATCAACAAGATCATGCAAAACCGTATAGGTATGGGTGAGAGTGGTGAGACATATTTAGTTGGTGCAGATAAACTTATGAGAAGTGATAGCTACCTTGATCCAGCTAACCACACTATTAAAACTTCATTTGCTAACCCTTCTCAGGGTTCAGTTAAAACTGATGCATCTGAGGGAGCACTTGCTGGTAAAACAGATACAGATATTATTATGGATTATAATGGTAACCCAGTTCTTTCATCATACACACAAATTGATTTCTTTGGTGTTAAATGGGCTTTAATAGCTGAGATTGATGAAAGTGAGATCTTTGCTCCCGTATATAGTCTTAGAAACAATGCCATTATAATGGGTGTAATATTTTTAGGACTTATTATAGCTCTTGCACTATTTTTGGGAAGATTCATCTCAAACCCTATTGCTGATGCTGTTAAGTCAATCATTGAAGCAAACGATCAAGTAGTAAGCGCATCAACAGAGATTAGTGATTCAGCTACTGGTTTAGCAGAGGGTGCAAGTGAGCAAGCAAGTAGTGTAGAAGAGGTTAGTGCGACTATTGAAGAGTC
>JBEPWC010000093.1:0-6805 GCA_041642615.1 Sulfurimonas sp.
TCACTAGCTAGGTATGGTAAGTGGCTTGGCTACAAAGAGATCAGAGAGCTTTTAAAAGATGAAACTATAGAGGTAGAGTTACTAAGTAAAAAATATGGGAAGAAAACTTACTACAACAAATATATTACACTCAATAAAGAATATGGTGTAAGTGTATTATGGGACTAGACTCTATCAAATATTATTAGATTAATAAAATTTTTAAAAACTTTTGGGTATAATTCGCGTCTGCTTTGCTGTTTTAACATAAAAGTTAGAGTATTTTTATATATGTAGATATGCATAAATAAAAGTATTGGCAAGTAAAAAAGACTCGCCTAAAAGCAGTAAAGATACTAATACAGGAGACTTTCAATGAAAGTACGTGCTTCAGTAAAGAAGATGTGTGATGACTGTAAAGTTATCAAAAGAAAAGGTATTGTAAGAGTGATCTGCAAGAACCCAAAACATAAACAAAGACAAGGGTAATTATGGCTCGTATATCAGGTGTTGATTTACCAAAGAAAAAAAGAGTAGAGTATGGTCTTACATACATCTACGGTATAGGTTTACATACTTCACGTCTAATCTTAGACGCTACAGGTATTGACTATAACAAAAGAGTTTTTGAACTAAGTGAAGATGAAGTAGCTGCTATAACTAAAGAGATCCGTGCTAACCATATGGTTGAGGGTGATCTTCGTAAACAAGTTGCTATGGAAATTAAGTCACTTATGGATCTAGGTTCGTACAGAGGTTTACGTCACCGTCGTGGTCTTCCATGTCGTGGTCAAAAAACTAAAACGAATGCTCGTACTCGTAAGGGTAAGAAAAAAACTGTTGGCGCAGCGTAAGTTAAGGTAGGATAATAATATGGCAAAAAGAAAAGCTGTTAGAAAAAAAGTAGTAAAGAAAAACGTTGCTCGTGGTATCTGTCATATCGCAGCATCTTTTAACAACACTTTAGTAACTATCACAGATGAGATGGGTAACATGATCGCTTGGAGTTCTGCTGGTTCTTTAGGATTTAAAGGTTCTAAAAAATCTACTCCGTTTGCTGCTCAGGCTGCTGTAGAAGCTGCAGTTGAGAAAGCACAAGTGCATGGTATAAAAGAGCTTGGAATAAAAGTACAAGGTCCAGGTAGTGGTCGTGAGACTGCAGTTAAATCAGTTGGTGCTATTGAGGGTATCCGTGTTACATTTATGAAAGATGTTACTCCATTACCACACAACGGTTGTCGCGCACCTAAGCGTCGTAGAGTTTAAGGAGATTACTAATGGCAAGATATAGAGGTCCAGTAGAAAAAATCGAAAGAAGATTTGGTGTAAGCCTTAACCTTAAAGGTGAGCGTCGTTTAGCAGGTAAGTCTGCAATTGACAAAAGACCATATGGTCCAGGTCAACATGGTCAACGTCGTAGTAAACCAAGTGAGTATGGTTTACAGTTAAATGAGAAGCAAAAAGCTAAGTTCATGTATGGTGTATCTGAGAAGCAATTCCGTGCACTGTTTGTTGAAGCTAAGCGTCGCGATGGTAATACAGGTACAAACCTTATTACACTGATCGAACAAAGACTTGACAATGTAGTTTACAGAATGGGATTTGCATCTACTCGTAGATTTGCTCGTCAGCTTGTAACACATGGTCACATCTTAGTAGATGGGAAAAAACTAGATATCCCTTCATACCGCGTAAAAGTTGGTCAAAAAATTGAAGTTAAAGAGTCTAGCAAAACTAATCCACAAGTTGTTCGTGCAATGGAGCTTACTAGTCAAACTGGTTTATCTCCATGGGTAGATACAGACAACGACAAAGTTTTTGGAATATTTACTCGTTTACCTGAGCGTGAAGAAGTTGTAATACCTGTAGAAGAGCGTTTAATCGTTGAGCTTTACTCTAAATAAAAAATAAAAAAGGCGTATAAATGAAAAAGATCAAAACTACTCCACTAGCTCCACAGCAATTTGAGGTAGAACAAATTAGTGACAATGAAGCTAACATAATGGCATACCCTTTTGAAACTGGGTATGCTATATCTTTAGCTCATCCACTTCGCCGTTTTTTATTAAGTAGCTCGGTTGGTTATGCTCCAATCGCTATAAAAATAGAGGGTGCTAAGCACGAATTTGATTCAGTGCGTGGTATGCTTGAAGATATTTCTGACTTTATACTAAATCTTAAAGATATTCGCTTTAAGTTAAAAGAGGATTCAGAGTTAGCAAAAATAGAATACAGCTTTGCAGGACCTTGTTCTGTAAAAGGTGGTGATCTTAGCAATGACGAAGTAGAAGTTGTAACACCAGATACTCATCTAGCTACTCTAAATGAGGATGCTACTCTAAACTTTACTATCAACATAGCTAAAGGTATTGGGTATGTTCCAAGTGAAGATACATCAGATGAACTAGAGGAAGGTTACATAGCTCTTGATGCATTTTTTACACCTGTTAGAAGTGTAACTTACAAGATAGAGAATGTACTTGTAGAAGATAACCCTAACTTTGAGAGAGTTGTATTAAGAATTAAAACTGATGGACAGATTTCACCAGTTGATGCTTTTAGAAACTCTTTAGAAGTTATGTATGCTCAACTTGCTGTATTTAATAGCGAGATCAGTGTGAAAGCTCCAACTACTATTGAGAGAGTTGAAGAATCACCAGATCTTAAAAAACTAACTACGCATATTGATTCTTTAGGGTTAAGTGCTAGAAGTTTTAACTGTCTTGATCGCTCAAGCATATCTTTAGTAGGTGAGATTGTACTAATGAGTGTAAATGATCTTAAAAATGTTAAAAACCTTGGTAAAAAATCTTATGATGAGATAGTTGAGAAGGTTCAAGAGTTTGGTTATGAAGTTGGTGCTGATTTAGCAGACGATGTAACAAATGCTCTAAAAAAACAAATAGAAGCAAAATAAGGAAATAATGATGAGACACCGTCATGGATACCGTAAACTAGGACGTACAAGTGCACACCGTAAGGCACTTTTAGCAAACCTTAGTATTTCGTTAATAGAACATGGTAAAATCGAAACTACTGCGATCAAAGCAAAAGAGCTTCGCTCTTATGTAGAAAAACTGATTACAGTAGCTGGCAAGGGTGATTCAAATGCTCATAGAGCTGTATATGCATCACTTCAAAGCAAAGAAGCGACTAAGAAATTAGTTAATGAGATTGCACCTCAGTATGTTGAGCGTCAAGGTGGATACACAAGAATTACTCGTACTCGTATTCGCCGTGGTGATGCAACTACTATGGCATTTATCGAACTAGTATAATCACATACTAAAGAAGAAGAAACTCTGTTTCTTCTTGCTACACCAATTTTTTTTGAGTGTAGCAAAAAAACACTTTTTAAACTCCCAAACACTTTACTAGGATTAGCATGAAAAAAATTATTTTTGGTACACAAAGAATTTCGGAGTATAATCCACAACATCTGCAAGCTTTAAAAGAGGCTATAAACTCTGGCATAAGGGTTATAGACACATCGCCATCATATATGGATGGAAGTGCTCAGCGTACAATTGCATTAGCTTTTAGAGAGCTTGCTGATGGTGTTAGAGATTCAATAGAGATCATAACTAAGTTTGACATATCTTCAGATCCAAGTGAGGTTTTACAAAACTCTTTAGAAGAGTTAGAAGTAGATAGCGTAGAGTGTTTTGTTGTCGAAAAACCTGAGTCTTTGTTGTATAAATTTATAGAAGATGGACTTAGTAAAGATGATAGACTAGATGAGATCTATAAAGTCTTATATGATGTTTTTTTAGAGTGTGAAAACTTGATCAAAACTGGAAAAATTAGATCTTATGGGATTAGCAGTGAAGCATTTAGTCTAGTGCATAATAGTGAGAAGTTTTTACCATATGAAGATCTAATCACACTTGCACAAGAGGCAGCAAATGAGATTCAAAATGTAAAGCATAGTTTTAGCACCATAGAGCTACCTATAAATATTTTAGAGAGTGAGGGTTTAGCATGTGCAAAGTGGGCAAAAGAAAATGATTTAAAAGTCATAGCTACAAGACCACTTAACGCCATTACTAATAACCAAGTATACAGGTTGGCAGATTATGGCGATTCGCTAGAGTATTACCACCATCTAAATGAGATTTTAGAGGTTACAGATAACGAGGTTTTAAGACCACTTTTTAACCTCTTTGAGGAGTTAGATGCATCAAAGCATAGATTTGGGTGGATAGGGGATTATGAGACTTTTCTTTATGCACAAGCGATTCCACACATGCAACAGGTATTGAAAAAGCTAGATGAAACAAATGCCCAAACAATGTTAAGTTTAATAGATTTGTTTTTAATAGAATACAAAAAAATGGTAGAGTATGAGTGTAGTAAAAAAACAAGAGAGGCTCTTATAGAGGTTTTCAAAGAGTGTCATATGAGGATGCAGGAGTGTGCATTAAATTATTTACTAGATATTGACGATATTGATCATATAGCGGTAGGGATGAGAAAGCCATCATATGTATATGAAATTATGAGTTTATAATTTTAAATTTAGCATTTGTTAAGGGCTTTTATCATATTTTATGTTATTAAATTAATCAATCTATTTTAAATATATAAGGAAAAAGATGATTCCCTTTAGTGATGAAGAGTTAGTAGACCCAGTAAAAAATGTTATAGACAAAGTTAGACCATCTATTGCACTTGATGGTGGAGATATTGACTTTATAACTGTAAAAAATGGAAGTGTATACGTTCAACTAAAAGGTGCATGTGTAGGGTGTGCTAGTAGTGGTACTACGCTAAAATATGGTATAGAGCGTCAACTTCGTATGGACATTCACCCAGAGTTAACAGTTGTTAATGTCCCTATAGGTATGGAAAACGATATAGAGAGTCTTTAAGAAGGAGGATATTATGAGTGTAATTAGCAAATATAAAATCTTATCACAAGCAAAAGACAGCTTCTCCAAAGCTGAGTTTGATGTTGCTTTGGAGAAGTTTGCTACTGTATTACAAAACTATCCAAACTCAAAAGAAGCGTATAACGGTGTTATTCTCTCAGAGATGGCGATGAGTGGAGAGGGTGCAGCTGAAGCACTTTTTGATTATTATGAGATACTAAAAGAGGAAGACAGCGAGAGTGCTGATCTGATCATGTCTGATCTGTTGTCAAACATGGATGGTACGCTTGAAGGTGTTAGTGAGTTAATAGGAGATCCAATGCGTGATAAATTAGAATATGAAGATGGGATCCTTTATGAAGATTTTAAACAAATTATAGAAAATGGCTCTACATTTAAAGAGACTTTTGAAAACATTATGTTCTCAACCCGTGTGATCATAAGTGAAAAAGCTGATTTTATAGAGTTTATGGATTCTTTGATTGAAAACGGTTTTAATAAGATGGCGATTAACTACTTAGAGAGTGCTTTGAGTGTGTATCCAAGGGATCAGAAGTTAAGAAGTTTATTTAGCAAAATATCTAAAGGTAAAATTATTGAAAATTAAGCTTCCCGATCAGGCTTTTGAATATGTAACTGAAAACTCAAACGATTGCGATGAAAAAACGGCATTTATACAAACAAAACAAAATGAAAAGTACACACAAGATGCAAAAGATAAAAACGCACACTCAATAATAAAAATAGAAGATATAGCTAAGCTTTTTGGAACTAACAAGATCAAAATTGTGGGGATCACCGGAACAAATGGTAAAACTACAACAGCTAGTGCTATATACTCTTTTTTGCTAGACCTTGGTTACAAAACAGCTATGCAGGGTACCCGTGGTTTTTTTATGAACGACGAAGTAGTTGAGGGTAAAAGCCTTACAACGCCAAGTGTGTTAAACACTTACCTACACATATACCAAGCTGTAGCTGCAGGTTGTGAATTTTTTATTATGGAGGTTAGCTCACACGCTATAGTCCAAGATAGGATCGAGGGTTTAGAGTTTGAGCTTAAAATTCTTACTAACATCACACAAGATCATCTTGATTACCATAAGTCACTTCAACAGTATATAGATGTAAAAAACAGTTTTTTTCAAGATGGGTCAAAAAAACTTATAAATAAAGATGAAGAAAAAGCATCTTTTAACATCAAAAATACTTTTACATATGGGATCGAAAATCCAGCTACATATAAACTAATGGCGTATTCATTAAATGATGCTTCAAGTGGGATTATTCAGTATATGCAAGATGATGTGGTCCCTTTTACATCTTCACTTCATGGTTTTTTTAACCTCTATAACATAATGGCTGCAATATCAGCTGCACATCTTTTAACAAACAATAAACTAGAAGATATCGTAGAGGTTGTAGATAACTTTGCGGGTGTAAGTGGCAGAATGGAACAGGTAAGTGAAGAACCAAATGTAATAGTAGATTTTGCACACACACCAGATGGGATGGCCCAGGTTTTAAATGCACTAAAAGAAAAAGACCTACTTGTTGTTTTTGGAGCAGGTGGAGACAGAGACAGATCAAAACGCCCTATTATGGGTCGTGTAGCATCAAATTTAGCTAAAAAGATCTATATAACAAGTGACAATCCAAGGGATGAAGACCCAGATCGCATCATAGAAGATATACTTGAGGGTATAGAAGATAAAACAAACGTGTTCATAGAGGTAAATAGAAAAAAAGCGATCCAGATGGCACTAGATGATCAAAAGGGCGATGAAGTTGTAGTTGTCCTTGGAAAAGGGGATGAGGCTTACCAGATCATATATGATCAAAAGCTCCCTTTTGATGACCGAGAAGTTGTAAGAGAGATATTATCTAAGTAAAAAGTGCTTTTAGTTTATACTAAAAATAACACTTTTTGTAATATTTGTTTCATTATCATCTTT
>JBEPWC010000093.1:6815-7322 GCA_041642615.1 Sulfurimonas sp.
ATCTTTAAAAATCGTAGCGGTTAAGTTAGTATCACCATTTTCAATACTTAGTGTAGTAACATAGTTTTCATCTGTAGACACCAAACTAGTGTTGTTTGTTTCCCATACTATATTTCTGTAAACTTTTTTTGTTTGATTATTTTCAAATACCCCTATAGCTTCTATTATATGATCACCTGATGTAGTGACATCGCCATGTGAGATGTTAAAATCTACAATTTTAATAATATCTACATATATCTCATCACTAAAGTCACCATATTTTATACTCACGGTTGAGTTTCCACCATTATTTATAGGTAAGATTACGCCACCACTCAAACTCAAAACATCGTAGTTTGAGTTTGCCCACATATCTGAGTTTGTGATAGTCTCTGTTGTGTTATCTGTATATGTAACTGATGCATTAAGTGTTTTGGATTGATCGGTAGAGTAGATCGAGATATTTCCATCATCTATCTGAATTGATTTTATATCTTTTATAGGTGGAGTACCCGTGTTGTCACC
>JBEPWC010000094.1:0-4621 GCA_041642615.1 Sulfurimonas sp.
GAAACGTAAGTGATAACGGCTACTTTATGGTAGATATTGCTGATTACCCTACTACACCATGGGGTAAGTTCAAGCGTGTTGTAAACAGAACTTTCAAAGGTGAGCTTTTTGTTGGTCTTTGGGTAGTGCTTCGTGAGATGATTAAGTTTGATATCCACACCGTAAAGTATCCTGAAGAGAAGATGCCAATAGGTCCAAGATATCGTGCGGTTCATGAGATGAAAAGACTTTGGGAGAGTGATACTGAGCGTTGTATTGGTTGTGGTCTTTGTGAGAAGATCTGTATATCCAACTGTATAAGAATGGACACCAAAATAGATGAAAACTCTCGTAAAGAGGTAAGTGAATATAGCATTAACCTTGGGCGTTGTATCTTTTGTGGGTACTGTGCAGAGGTTTGTCCAGAGCTTGCTATTACACATGGTGGTGAGTATGAAAATGCATCAGAGCAGCGTGAACACTTTGTATTATACGAAGATATGTTAACACCACTTGATAAGATGAAGGCGGGAACTCAAGCTGAGTTTGAAGGTTTTGGTGCTATTACACCACATGAAGAAGAGCGTGTTAAGAAAACACCTCTAGCATATTAAGGAGTATAGGTATGTTTGAAGCGATTGCTTTTTATCTGTTTGCTTTTTTAACTATTGCGATGTTTTACATTACTGTAACAACATCACAAGCGTTATACGCCCTAACGGCGTTAGCAGCAGGGATGATTTTTATTTCGGCATTTTTCTTTTTGTTGGGTGCTGACTTTTTAGGTGCAGTTCAGATAGTAGTTTACTCTGGTGCTGTTATGGCTTTGTATGCTTTTGGAATGATGTTTTTTGACACAACAAGAGAGGTTCAAGAGAAAAAAGGTAACCAGTACCTTGTAGTAGGACTTGCAACTCTTAGTGCAGTTTTAGTTGTACTAATCTTTTCAGCTCCAATAATTGCAGACAATATTACTGCACTTTATCCAATAGGAGAGCATGGTAATACTCAAGAGGTTGGTATGGTTTTATTTACTAAATACCTTGTGCCTTTTGAAGTAGCAGCTGTTATGCTTTTAGTAGCTATGATCGCTGGTATTGTTTTAGCTGGTAAAAAGATGGATGCGTCTTTGACTATGATGACTGAAGAAGAGATCAAAGATATGCGTGCTGAAAAAATGAAACCAAAGGATCTTAAATGATAGAGATTGGATTAAATCACTACCTTGTTTTATCAACAATCCTATTTTGTATAGGTTTAGTTGGTGTGATAAATAGGAAAAATCTTTTAATGCTGTTTTTCGCAACTGAGATTTTACTAAACTCTGTAAATATCGCTTTTGCAGCGATATCGCATTATTATGGTGACTTAACAGGTCAAATGTTTGCATTTTTCGTAATCGCTATTGCTGCGAGTGAAGTTGCAGTTGGACTTGGTTTACTGATTGTTTGGCATAAACGTTATAACAATATCGACCTTGACTTTATGACAAGAATGAAAGGATAGGCTAATGGAATTATTTTTATACACTGCATTGTTTTCGCCACTAGTTGGTTCTTTGTTTGCAGCACTTTTTGGATCTAAGCCAAAAATATTGTTAGCTGGTATTGTTCCAAGTATATTGCTAGGTGTATCACTACTTAGTTCAACTATACTACTTGTACTGGTTATGACAACAGGTCACACTGTACATGTAGAGATGATGACTTGGATGGCTACTGGTGATCTTTACATCCCATTTGGTTTTGTAGTTGATCAGATCTCAGTTACTATGATGATGGTTGTAACTTTAGTTTCAACTGTTGTTCATGTGTATGCTATTGGGTATATGTCACATGACAAAGGTTTTAACCGTTTCTTTGCTTGGTTATCTGCTTTTGTGTTCTCAATGCTTGTTCTTGTAATGAGTGACAACTTTGCCGGTCTATTTATAGGTTGGGAAGGTGTTGGTCTTTGTTCATGGGGGCTTATTGGTTTTTGGTATACGAAAGAGAGTGCTACTTGGGCTGCTAATGAAGCGTTTATAATGAACCGTATTGCGGACCTTGGTATGCTAATCGGTATATTCATAATCTACTGGAGTACTGGAAGTCTTCAGTATGATGTAGCATTCCCTGCTATGGCTTCTTTAGATATGGCAACACTTACATGTATCGGTATCTTCCTATTTATTGGTGCTATGGGTAAATCTGCACAGTTTCCACTACATACGTGGCTTGCAGATGCAATGGAGGGTCCAACTCCAGTTTCGGCTCTTATCCACGCAGCGACAATGGTAACAGCTGGTGTTTACTTAGTAGTTCGCTCAAACGAATTGTTTGACCTGATCCCAAATGTTGGATTATTTATTGCAAGTCTTGGTGCATTTGTTGCGATTTTTGCAGCTACTATGGCACTAGTTAACCGTGATATCAAGCGTGTTATTGCATATTCAACTCTATCACAACTAGGTTATATGTTTGCAGCAGCTGGTTTAGGTGCTTACTGGGTTGCACTTTTTCATCTAATGGCTCACGCATTCTTTAAAGCGTTACTCTTCCTTGGTGCTGGTAACGTTATGCACGCTATGAATGATGAACTTGATCCATTTAAGATGGGTGGACTTGGAAAAACTATGAAGGCTACTATGATTATGATGACAATTGCATCTGTAGCACTTGCAGGGATCTTTCCACTAGCAGGTTTTTTCTCAAAAGATCTGATCTTAGAGGTTGCGTTTATTGATGCTCACTATGTGATCTACGGCGTTTTATTAGTAACTGCGGCATTAACTGCATTTTACTCATTTAGAATTATCGCACTAATTTTTCATGGTGAAGATCGTCATAGTGCACTTGGGTTTCACCCACACGAAGCATATAAGTTTATGCTTTGGGCGATGGCTCCATTATTAGTATTAGCGATTATCGGTGGTTTTGCACTAAAAGGAAGCTACTATGAGATGATAACAATGTTACTTCCAGCTAACGAGTACCATATAGAGTCAGCTACAACATACTGGATCATGGTTATAGGTACACAACTTTTAGTTCTACTATCTATAACATTTGCATATAAAAAATATATGTCAAAAGATATAAAAGTTCCAGATGGTACAAGTAAAATGGAAAATAGATTTTGTTATAAACTACTTAAAAATCAGTACTATATTCCACACTTTTACGAGGAGTTTTTAGTAAAACCATATAGAGAACTCTCAACATTGTTCTGGGAGAAAATAGATCTTAAAGTTGTTGATGCAACTGTTGATGGTATTGGTAAGATCTTTTACTCAACAGGTGAAAATACAAGAGGGATGCAGAGTGGAAACCTATCTACTATGCTTAAATGGATGGTAGCTGGTCTTATAGGTTTACTATCATTAGCTGTTGCTTTTGGACTAGCAGCAAGATATTCTGATGAGATAGTTGCTATCTTATCAGGCTTAGGAGTTTAATAGATGTTAGATCATATATTATCGATTTTAATTTTCTTTCCAGCACTAGCTGCTGTTTTTGGGTTTGCGATCCAAAAAGACAGTATTCGTGCTTATGGTATAACAGTAGCTACAATTGAGTTTTTGTTATCACTTTTATTGTGGTTTAGTTTTGATCCAAATGTATCTGGTATGCAGTTTATGGAGCAAATCGCTTTAATTCCTGCTTTTGGTATCAACTATACACTTGGTGTTGATGGGATCTCACTTTTTATCATCATACTAGCATCGTTTTTTACGATGATAGGTATTGCATCACTCACTGATACAAAAGATGTAAAAAACATGATCATAACACTATTGTTTTTACAGATGACAATGATTGGTGTTTTTGCTGCACTTGATGCTATTGTATTTTATGTTTTTTGGGAACTTTCACTAGTACCGATGCTTTATATAATTGGTGCATGGGGTGGTCCACTTCGTATATACGCATCTGTTAAGTTCTTCTTGTATACATTTGCAGGTTCACTTGTGATGCTTGTTGGTATACTTTTTATGGCTTATTTTTACTACCAAGCAACTGGTACATGGAGCTTCTCTATACTTGAATGGTATAGACTGATCCTACCTGAGACATTCCAGTTATGGTTGTTTGCAGCATTTTTTATCGGTTTTGCTATTAAAGTGCCTATGTTTCCATTTCATACATGGTTACCATACGCTCACGGTCAAGCACCGACAATTGGTTCTGTAATTCTTGCGGCAATTTTACTTAAAATGGGTACATATGCGTTTATCCGTTTTTCTCTGCCACTATTTCCAGACGCCTCAGTTGCGTTTATGTTCCCAATAGCGATTATAGCGATCATCATGATCGTTTACACTGCTATGGTAGCTTATGCACAAAAAGATATCAAGCAGGTTGTTGCCTATTCATCTATATCGCATATGGGTGTTATTATCCTTGGTACATTTGCACTAAATGTTGAGGGTATCACAGGTAGTATCTTTTTAATGATCGCTCACGGTGTTGTTTCTGGTGCACTGTTCTTGCTTGTTGGTGTGATCTATGATAGACGTCATACAAAACTTATGAGTGAGTTTGGAGGGCTTGCATCTGTAATGCCAAAATATGCTACGATCTTTGGTATCATGCTGATGGCTTCAGTTGGTATGCCTTTGACTATTAACTTTGTTGGTGAGTTTTTAAGTTTACTAGGGTTT
>JBEPWC010000094.1:4631-7317 GCA_041642615.1 Sulfurimonas sp.
GGTTTTACAAACAATCTCATATACTTACACTATTAGCTGGTACTGCAATCATTGTTGGTGCTATCTACATGTTAGCAGCATACAAAAAAATGTTCTTTGGTAATGTAACAAAAGAGGAAAACAGAAATCTTCCAGATGTAAACAAACGTGAGTTAGCAGCACTTGTACCACTTACTATTATAACTATATGGTTAGGTGTATATCCTAAACCAGTTTTAGAGCCAATTAATAACTCTGTAGAGTCTGTTGTACAGTTGATGCACGACAAAGCTATAACAGAGGAAGCAAAATCTCGTATACCTAACTTAGTTCAAGGTGTAGAGATCACTAAAACTTCTGCAAGGGAGGTACACTAATGTCACCAGTTAACGTATCGTTGGAGTCTTTGAATCTAATCACTCTAGCACCAATGCTTACTCCAATCATAGGTGCTTTATTAATACTAATAGTTGATCTTTTTAAAGCTGATCTAGACAAAAGTTTGTATGTAATGCTAAGCTTTATATTCTTAATAATTGACTTTGGTTTATTAATGGATAGTGCTTCTGTGTTTAAAGAGGCTGGAACACTCTGGGGTGTCTTTGAGCTAATGCTTATAGATGGTTTAGCTATCCTTTCGCAGTTTGTTATTGTGGGGGCTTCACTCTTGTTTATAGCCCTAGCACTTACGCCTAAGCGTTTCCATGAGTTTAGTTATCCTGAGTTTTTTGCACTTTTCTTATTTATGATCGGTGGATTCCAATTTATGGTTGCAACGGACAACTTGATCCTGATCTTTGTAGGGCTTGAAACTGCTTCACTTGCACTGTATACTCTAATAGCTATGCACAACCGTGACAAAAGTTTTGAAGCTGCAGTTAAGTACTTTACCATGGGTGCATTAGCTGCTGGTTTTTACTCTTTTGGTGCGATGGTGTTTTACGCTCTTACTGGAAGCGTTGAGATTAACCAGATAGCAGCAGTTTTAAATGCTAACAACTATGCAGATATCGGTTTTGTACTAGTAGGCGTTGTATTTATGCTTGCATCATTTGGGTTTAAACTCTCTATGGTTCCATTTCATACATGGACACCAGATGTTTATGAGGGAAGTTCGGCTGCACTTGCCGGTTATATGTCGATCGTTCCTAAAATAGCTGCATTTGTAGTAGCTATGCGTCTATTTGAATTTTTGGTTCATAGTGGAATTGTTTGGTTAGAGATTGTACTATACATTACTGTTGTGATCACTATGACAGCTGCAAATATTTGGGCACTTGTTCAGACTGATGTTAAACGTATGCTTGCATATTCATCGATCTCCCATGCTGGTTTTGTAATGGCCGCTATACTGATCGGTACAACTCAAGCAAACTCAGCACTATTTTTATACTGGATCCTGTTTAGTTTCACTAACCTTGGAGCATTTTCAATGTTATGGATCTCTAGACAAAAAAATCTGCCATCATACCAGAGTTCAGATCATACATTTGAGAAGTTCTCAGGTATGATCAAAACATCACCAGTTGCAGCTTCGATTATGGCACTGTTTATGTTAAGTCTTGCTGGTCTTCCACCATTTGCACTTTTCTGGGGTAAGATGTATATGATCTCTTCAGCTGTGACAAGTGGTTATACAGTTCTTGCACTGATCATGGCACTTAACTCTGCAATAGCAGCTTATTACTACTTAAAACTGATAGTATATATGTTTATGAAAGAGCCATCACCTCAAAGTATAAGCACAAATGGTAAAGTATATGTACAAAATGCATCTACTTCGCTTAAAACTATAATAGGTATAGCTACTGTAGGAACTATATTTGCTTTTCTTGCAGTAAACCCAATACTAGAGTTTGTTACAACTTTTGTATATAATAGTGGGTATTAATATTATATAGTAGAAGGAGTATAGTTGTTAAAAGTATCGCTTTTACTCCTTTTGCTACTATTTTCAAACTCTTTAGCACTTGAACTCTCAATGAATAGTGCTAAGGAGCAACATCAAAAATTTTCAACCCTGCACATTAAAGATGATGATAAATTTCTTTGTCAAGAAGAGTTAAACGACTTTAAAGAGACCATAAAAGTTATCTGTGCATTTTCAAAAAGACCCTCTCAAGATATAAAAAAGATACAAAACGACTTTTTTGAAGTAGATACCAAGATAAAAAACAAAACATTTTTTTTAATAATAAAGCCATTTCAAAAAATGAAACTCATACCAGTAGTATTTAACTTACATGAAGATGATAGTGTGTATACTCCTGAGGTAAAATTAGCTTCACATTGGATGTTAGTTGGTTTTGCTGAAAATATACCATATATTAAAAAGCAGGAGTACTCTCAAGATAGCATAAACTTTCCATTTCATATGAAAGAGGATACTCTACCATATGTTGGTGGACTTGATGTTGAGGGTAGACCTGTTAAGGTAAAACAAGTAGATGATATAAAAGAGTTTTTAAGACTTAAGGAGTACTATGAAAAAGGCGATTATGAACGCTCACTAGATAATCTTGAAGATATACTAAAAGAACACCCTAATACCTTGTTTAAGCCAGAATTGCTCTACTACAAGATCAAAATATATGATCAGATGGATATGCACGAAGACATAGTTGAACTCTCAAAAGAGTTTTTGCGTGAGTACTCATCTAATGACAATGTTGCAGAGGTACTCTCTCTAACTTCAAAAGCTTACGCT
>JBEPWC010000095.1:0-7244 GCA_041642615.1 Sulfurimonas sp.
CTATATGAACAACAGCCCTTTTGAGGGCTATATGTATGAAAAAAATATAAAACATCAGTTAGAACATGCACTTATATATACAAATATGGATTTATTGGATCAAAACACATTAAACTCAATAGGAAAGAAAGTACTAGATGCAAATAAAAAACTGCTATTGTATTTTGGTTACAAGTCTCTTGATGAGTTTAGAAATGAGCATGAATGTATTTGTGATTTTTTTGAGAGAAATGATAGATTTTTCATTTAGGAAAAGTTTCAAAAGGTCAGCTTTGGATCGAATCTTTAAAAAAACTTTCAGACAAAGAACATATAGTATCTATGAAAGATTTAAATGCAAAACAAAATATATTTTTAGTATCTATAAGCGATTTTGATGAAAGCTATATATTGTCTTTTAGCAACATAAGTGATACTATGACGGAGCATTTTTCACTTCTTGAGAGAGTAGTTCATGATAAGCTTACAGGTGCTTATAATAGAGATTTTTTTGATACAAGAAAAGATTTGTGGATCCAAGAGCTTAAATATAAAGAGTTAGAACTTGGAATTATTATGTTAGATATAGACTTTTTTAAAGATGTAAATGACACATATGGACACAACTGCGGAGATCTTATCTTAAAACGTTTAGTCTCAGTTATAAACTCAACCATAAGACAAGAGGATATGTTAGTTAGATGGGGAGGGGAGGAGTTTATAATAGTTAGTTATGTGAGCTCTTTGGAAAATCTTTATAATATAGCTCAAAATATTAGAGAAAAAATTGAAGTTGAGAGTTTTGAGCAGGTCGGAAATATAACTTGTAGCTTTGGTGTTACCCTATATAAAGATGAGAGTATAGAAAACACTATAGAGCGTGCTGATCAAGCACTTTATGAAGCTAAAAAGGGTGGCAGAAACAGTGAGGTTTCAAAGTAAGTTTAGTTTGAAACTATAACCATTTTAAGGTTTTTCATGTCTTTGATCTCATCCTCTGTTATAAATGCTACAACTCCCTCTTGATTTTCAATATACTCTTTTGCTTTTTGGTCATTTTTAAAAAACTTTGGTGCGATCCCATATCCTGCAAAAACTAGTTTTAGCCAGTACTTTTTAAAACGTCTTTGAGTTTTTCCGGTAAATTTCTTTAGAAATCCATTTGCTATTTTATCATCACCACTACTTAGAACGACTTGTACCCGTGTACCATCTCTTAAAATGGTGGTTTTACCCAAAAATATACGCTCAATCTCATCTTTTGTAAACTCTTCAACTTTTATATCTTTACTTACCACTATACAACCCTCAGCATAAGCAGATGTATTAACTAAAAGTAAAAGAGAAGCCATAAGGATTGTTTTATATATAAAATTTTTCATCATACTCTCCTAAAACCCGATAGCTAAGGCAGCTCTTAGCTCACTGTATTTTTCACCCTTAAAGAGTGTGTTATTGTCTTGTGAGAGCACGTTGAAGTAGTCTATCTTTACAAACATATTGTTATCAACTTCAATATTTACACCTGGGGCGTAGTTTATAACACTATCATCATCTCTATTATGGTTTGGATCAGATTCAGAATATAAAAAGTAAATGTTAACTATGTCTGTTACAAAGTAGCTAGGAAGTAAGCTATATCCGCTACGTCTAAATTTACCTATTGGGTCGTTTTTAACATCTAAAGTACCACTTATATACTCAGCTTCAAAGCGAAAGTCATCGTTTATATGCCAGATCAGCTGTGCACCTTGAGTGTTAACATACATGTTGCCTACTGGGTCATCGTTAGGGTCGTAACGCACCATCTTGTCATGGTAAGTCGAGACACCAACTTGTAAATCATCTGTTATGTCTAGCCTTACACGTGCAGTAACTGCTTTTTGGTTGTTGTCGTCTTTGTCATACTCATTTGCACCTACGCCGTATGTAAGATCACCGTTAGTAACTTGGAGTATATAATCATAACTCATCCCATAAACTTCACTGTTTCCTAAAACAGCTACACCAGTTCCCCAACGTGGGTATAACATGGTTTGTTCATAAGTAGGATCACCATTAAGATCTTTATAGTGAGTCGTAAAATAAATTTTATTGGTAGGATTTGGTTCTTTAAGTATGATCGTAGAAGGTTTTGCTGTGTGGATCTCGTTGTATATACCAAATGGTGTAAACATCTTACCAACTCTTACTTTTAGCTCATCACTTAGAGTGTATTCAGCAAATGCGTATTCATACCCTACATTTCCCTTTTCTATCTCGCTTTGACTACCATGCTCCCATGTAAAGTCAACTGCAAGACGTAGACGATCTGTAGCTTGAACATTTAGGACTATGTCTATCATATCTGAGTCAAATGAGGCATACTCATCTACACGATCATGTTTTTTTCCATTGATCTGTTCTTCAAATTCAAAGCTAAAGTAACCATTTATGCTGATCTTATCAGACCAGTCTGCATTTAATGAATTAAATATAAAAAATACAAATAGTACGACTTTTTTCATCTATTATCCTCTAGTGTAATTTTTTGTTTAAGTTAATTAATGTTAACATCATATCAAAAATTCTCTTAGTTTTACTAGTAAGGTCGTGATTAGTTGATGTTTTCTTTGATGAGCAAGTTGTTTATAGCGGGGTTTTTTATATCTGTGATTCCCCTTTTAATATCGCAGTACGTAGGTTTTGAACAGACTTCTAAAACGCTTAAATCGACTTACGCAAAAGAGTTAAAACACAAAGCAGAGTTAACAACTCTTTTGATAAACCAGTCGATCTCACATAGGTTTTCAGAGTTAAATATAGTTTCAAGAAGTATAAATGAGTGGTTAAAAGAGGAAAAATACTCGATCATAAAAGATAAGTTTTGGAATCTAAAATCAAGTAAATACGATATAAAGTCTATTAGCTTACTTGATAGTAGCGGCTCAGTAGTTATCTCAACACAGAGTAAAAAAAGGATAAAAGAGACTCAGCCTAAACTAGAAAAGATGCTTGATAAATTTAAAAAGCATAATAACAAAGAATATCCATTTGTATCTAAACCGATCCTAAGTGGGCAAAACAGTTACATATATATGATCCAAAAAGTAAAGGATAGTGATCATTATGTAACACTAGCTATAAATATGTCAAATCTTGAACTCTTACTTTTAGATTTTGATGATGAAGTAGAGGGTGATAAACCTATATATATTTTAGATCAAAACTACAACATAGTTATGAGTACAGGTAAAAAGTCAGATGTAAATACTTTGTATGCAGATCAAAAGCACATATCTAAAGAATCAGATGATGGTGTATACTTTTTTAGAGACTTTGAGGGTGAAGATGTTATAGCTACTTATGAAAACCTACATCAGTTTGGTGTAAATGGATCACTTAACTGGGTGGTTTTTGCATCTATTCCAGTTGAGCTTATAAACAAGAATGTCAATGATACACTAGAGGTTAACAAACAAGTTGGATTTCTCATAGTAGTAGCTACGTTTTTACTCCTTGCATTTATGTCAAGAAGTTTTGCAAAACCTATAAAGAGGATTGTTGAGGTAGCAAACAGGATTAGTCAGGGTGAGTACTCTGCTCGTATAACAGAGAAAAATAATACCAGCGAATTTAACACCTTAATATCTGTGATCAATACTATGGTTGAAAAGATCCAAAGTAGGACAAATAAACTAGAGGAGCAAAAGGTTCTTTTAAACAACTTAGCACACTACGACACCTTGACAAAAGTACCAAATAGACTCCTTTTTAAAGATAGGCTAGACCAAGCTATGATCAAAGCTGATCGAAATAAAAATCAATTTGCTCTTTTTTACATCGATCTAGATGAATTTAAACATATTAATGACTCTTTTGGACATGACTATGGAGATGAAGTTTTAAAAGAGGTTGTGTTAAGGATCTCTAGTGTGATTAGAAAAGAAGATACCGTTGCTAGGATTGGTGGAGATGAGTTTACGGTCATACTAGAAGATCTCCAAGATGCAAACTCTACAACACTAGTAGCTCAAAAACTTGTAGATGTGGTAAAAGATCCTATAAAGATTGGTGGTAACACATTTAAAGTATCTACTAGTGTAGGTATAAGTGTCTATCCAAAAGATACAAAAGATAAAACAAATCTGATCAAGTTTGCAGATATAGCGATGTATAGAGCCAAGTCTGTTGGAAAAGATAACTATCAGTTTTACTCTGAAGATATGCGTAACTATTCTCTTAAAAGAATTAAGATGGAACAAGATATTGATAGAGCTTTAGAAAATGATGAGTTTGAAGTCTATTATCAGGCTCAAATAAATGCTAGAACAAGCAGATATATAGGAATGGAAGCACTTATTAGGTGGAGGCATCCAGAGTATGGTTTTGTACCACCTGTTGAGTTCTTGCCACTAGCTGAAGAGATTGGTAGGATCGTAGATATAGACAGATGGGTTATGAAAAAAGCTATGAATGATCTAGTTAGATGGAGAAATAAAGGATATAGTGTAGAAAAATTATCTTTAAACCTATCTATCCAGCACTTGCAACACGACACTTTTATACCAACACTAAAAAAGTGTCTGGATGAAACTGGATGTAATGGAAGTTGGTTAGAGTTTGAGGTTACAGAGACTCACATTATGAGCAATTATGATGAATCGATCTTTAAGTTAAAACAGATGAACTCGATGGGTATAAAAATATCTATAGATGATTTTGGAACAGGTTATTCCTCTTTGTCATACTTAAAATATCTCCCAATAGATAAACTAAAAATAGATAAATCTTTTGTAGACGATCTACCACATGACAAAGAAGATGTCTCAATAGTTAGATCGATCATAGGATTATGTGAGGGTCTAGAGCTCTCTGTAATAGCTGAGGGTGTTGAAACAGATGAACAAAAAGAGTTCTTGCTAGAAAATGGTTGTGACTTGATGCAAGGCTACCTATACGCCAAGCCACAATCTAGCGATGAGTTTGAAAAAGAGTTTTTAAAAGTATAAGCTAGAAAGAGTTTATAAGGAAAACTTACAGTTTTCCCTCAGCTCTAGCTTCAGCAAACTCTTCATAAGTTCCCTTAAAGTCGATCACAGTTCCATCTTCTTGGATCTCGAGTATTCGTGTAGCGTAAGCATCTAGTAATTCACGGTCGTGAGATACACAGATCACGTTACCTTTAAACTCATGAAGAGCTTCACCAAGTGCTACGATCGCTTCAAGGTCAAGGTGGTTTGAAGGCTCATCTAAAACTAAAAAGTTTCCACCCTCTAGCATCATCTTGCTTAGCATCATACGGTGCTTTTCACCACCAGAGATACTAACTACAGACTTCTCTTGCTGTTCACCACTAAAAAGCATACGACCAAGACAGTTTCTGATCTCAGCTATGTCACGTTTTGGATCAAACGCACGTAGCCAGTCATAAAGTGTGCCATCACCGTTGATCGTATCTGCCGTGTCTTGTGGGAAGTAGCTAGACTCGATCGTAGCACCCCATTTTACTTCACCCTCAGTTGGTTTGATCTCTTCCATAAGGATTTTTAAAAGTGTAGTTTTACCAACACCATTTCCACCGATCAGTGCAACTTTTTCGCCTGGTTCAAACTTTAGAGTGATGTCATTTAAAACTTTGTTATCACCGTATGAGTGAGATACGTTGTGAACTTCTAGTGCTTCATCACCCATAGCACGTACAGCTTTGAAAACTATGCTTGGATCGCGACGCGAAGATGGTTTTATGTCTTCGATCTCTAGTTTTTCAAGCTGTTTTTGACGTGATGTAGCTTGTTTTGCTTTAGATGCATTTGCACTAAACCTTCTAACAAATGCTTCAAGTTGCTCTTTCTCTTTTTGTTTTTTAGCGTTGTCAAGCTCATGTTGTTTAGCTAAAACATTTGCAGCTATGTACCAGTCATCGTAGTTACCCGTAAACTCACGGATCTTTTGGTAGTCAACATCTAGTATGTTTGTAACAACTGCATTTAAAAAGTGTCTATCATGTGAAATTACAACCATAGTACCCTCATGGCGTTGCAGTTCATTTTCAAGCCAAGAGATAGTTTGAATATCAAGGTTATTTGTAGGCTCATCTAAAAAAAGTACATCAGGTTTTGGAAATAGTACTTGAGCTAGTAGTACTTTAAACTTATCTGCTGAATCAAGTGAACTCATAAGGTTGTAGTGATCTTCTACAGGGATCCCAACGTTTTCAAGGATCTTGCCTATATTTACTTCGTACTCATAGGTTGGGTCTTCCTCAACACAGATAACTTCAAGCTCTGCTAGACGGTTATTTACAGCGTCATCTTCAAAGTCTCCGTTTGTGTAAAGATCTTCTTTTTCCTTTATGGCATTATAGAGTCTTTTGTTTCCATAAAGAACAGCATCCATAATCGTGTAGTCTTCATAAGCGTACTGATTTTGTCCTAAAACACCAACTTTGTTAGCTTTAGGGATGATTACTTCACCATCAAATTCCTCATCTTGACCAGATAGGATCTTTAAAAATGTAGTTTTTCCAGCACCATTAGCACCGATCAGACCATAACGTTTATGACGATCTAGTTTTAGGTTGATATCTTGAAACAAAACTCTGTTTCCAAAACGTTTTGTTAAATTTTGAACTGTTACCATGCGTATCTCTCTTAGATATAAAATAATTTTGAAAGTATATCTAAGAGTTGTTTAAAGGGAGGTTACTCTGAATATATCTCGTGCTTAAGGGACTCTTTTTTCTTTGCTTTATACATCGCTTCATCAGCATATTTTAAAAGTTTTTCAGCATCTTTTGCATGATCTGGATATATACTTATCCCAATACTTGTTGATGGGACTAACCTGTGGTTTTTTATATCCAGTGGTTCTTGAACTTTGTTTATAATCTTTTTAGCTATGTAAACTGAGTCTTTTTCGTTTTGAATCTCATTTAATATAATTGCAAATTCATCACCACCTAATCTTGCAATAGTATCTTCTTCTCTCAAGCAACTTTTAAAACGTTTTGCTACCTCTTTTAAGAGATAGTCTCCTACTTCATGACCAAATGTATCGTTTACTTCTTTGAAACTATTTAGGTCTAAAAATAAAATTGCTAGTTTATAGTTATTTCTTTTTGCCATATGTATAGATTTTTCAAGAGCATTATTAAAGTATGTTCGATTTGGCAGTGATGTAAGGTTGTCATGTGAAGCTAGGTATGATAGGTTCTTTTCATAGTTTTTACGATCTGTAATATCAGAAAAAACAGAGACATAGCTCTTTATATCTCCGTTTTTATC
>JBEPWC010000096.1:0-7203 GCA_041642615.1 Sulfurimonas sp.
ATAAAGTTTGTTATAGCACTACATAAGACTCAAAAGGAAGACCTGATCGCAAAAGAGCATTTTCAAACTAGAATTTGGGAATCTATAGAACTTAAAAATGCTTCTTTTACAGAGATAAAAATCTATATACAAAAAAAACTTATGAAAGCAAACTGCTTTGATACGGCAAATATGTTTACAGATAACTCTGTCAAGCTAATATACAGACTTACTAATGGGAACTATAGAGATACAAATAAGTTGTTGTATAGTGCATTTGAAATATATGAACACTACTATAATAACAATATGTCAAATATTACTATGAATAAAATATCAAATAAAATAATAGAGATGTCCGCAATCCATACAGGACTAATCAATGCATAATATACACAACCTAGAACAAAGATGGCTAAGGTATAAGATAAAAAGCTATATGCCATCTATCATAATTTCAATATTTTCAATAGTTCTTATGGTAACACTATATTTAATTTTTGACTCTAAAAAAAACGCTGAAACTCAACTAGCTAGTGAGAATATAAAAAAAGAAGAACTTTTAAAAGAGGAAAATACTACAAAAGATACAATAGTAAAAACAAAAGAAGAGAAAATAAAGAAGATCAAAGAGAAGCAAGAAACAATTTCTAAAAATACAGAAGAGATTCAAGATAGTACTAAGGAAAAAATCATCCTAACCCCATCTTTAGATTTCATGAAAAAGCTAAGAACAAATTCTATGCATTCATATGATATGCAAAACACGGAAGATACATATGAAAAACTAGATACTAGTACTATAGAAGAAACACAAGAGGAAATTATTGTTGAAGAGCATATTGATAATTATAGTGAAAATAAACAAAAGCCTCAGATTAACATATCAAAAAAAGAAGATAGAAAGGATCTTCAAGATGTTATAATAAGATTCAAAAAAAATAATAATCCTGCTCTTAGTTTATTTGTAGCAAAAAAATATTATAAGCTTGGTGATTATAAAAAAGCTTATAACTACTCTTTAATAACAAATGAGATCAACAATGACATTGAGCAAAGTTGGCTAATCTTTGCAAAATCACTTGTTAAACTAAACAAAAGAAAAAAAGCCATAGAGACACTTACAAGGTATGTAAATCATTCAGGTTCTGGTAATGCCAAAGTTTTACTAGATAATATTAAATCAGGAAAATTTAAATGAGAATAATTTTTTTAACACTAATATCAATAGTACTATCTGCTGATGTAAAAGAAAATATGTTTAATCTTTATCAAAATGAAAAATACGAAGAGGTATGTAACTTAGGTCATTCATGGCTAGATAATAATATACGAGATGAAGAGTTTGTATCTCTATACGCCTTTAGCTGTTTAAAATCTGATTATATAGACAGGCTTTCTATCCCTATAGCAGTATTAAAATTTTCAGAGGAGTCAAGATCTAATTCTGCTTATTTCTCAGTAATACTTATGCAAAAAAAACTTCTCTATCATGCATTAGTGGATGGGTATGATCTCTCAAGATTACAGTTACCAAGTACCAAACATATACTATCTAAAGTGTTTGATCTATATGCTAATTTAGGTGAGCACGAGAAAAGAACTGTATACTTCTTTAATGATAAGGAAAACCCAAGAATAAACTACAAGTTATACCTTGTAAAAGATGAAAAACTTAGTAAAATGGTAATTGAAGAGTTTTTTGATAAAATATCGATACAACGTCATGTTTATTGGTAATGTGGGGAGCGCTAAATGGATAGGATAACAAAAGATCTACTAGAGAGTGGTCTTATAATGAAAGGACAAGTTGATAGACTCAAAGCAAAGGGTGTCACTTCAACTTTAATCTTAAAACATATCACCCAATCTGGTTTTATGACCATGGACAGGCTTGTTCGTTTCATAGTGGATAAGATAAGAAAAGGCGTATACGATCTCTCAATAATTTCTGAATATGATTATATTCGTGAAGATGTAGTCTTAAAAAAGCTCTCTGAAGGTTTACATTTAGAGTTTATAGATCTTGACAATATAGATGTTGATCACGATCTAACTAACAAAATTCCCCTTCATCAATTGCAAAAATACCACGCACTGCCTATATATCAAGATGATATAAATGTATATATTGCTATTAATGATCCTCTAGATATAGAAGCTAAAGAGTCACTACAAAGACTTTTTCCAAGAAAGCCAATAAAGCTAAAAGTTGCAGTAAACAAGCAGATTCAAAACAACTTATTTAAAGTTGAGCTAAAAGACAAAGAAAAAGTACTTGTTAAAAAGATCAGAGATGAGCTTAACTCTATAAGTTCAGCTGAAGAACAACAGGAGGCTTCTTCTATCCTTCTTCTTATCGATGTTATATTAAATGCATGTATTAAAGCGCGTGCTAGTGATATACACATAGAGCCTAGTGAAAGAAACTGTTCTGTTCGTGGTCGTATAGATGGTAAGTTATCTGAAATATTTATCTTTCCAAAAGATATATTTGCACCGCTTACATCTCGTTTAAAACTTTTAGCTAACCTTGATATTGCGGAAAAAAGAAAACCTCAAGATGGTCGTTTCTCAACAGAAGTTGGAAAACTAGAGTATGATTTTCGTATCTCTACACTACCTACACTTTATGGAGAGTCCATAGTTATGCGTGTCCTTGATAAGCAAAAAGCTCTTGTAAAGCTTGAAGAGGCTGGTATGGATTCTGAGAGTTATCAGAAGTTACTAAAAGGTTTGGCAGCTCCATATGGGATCATACTAGTTACAGGCCCTACTGGTAGTGGTAAAACTACTACACTTTATGGTGCATTAAATGAACTTAAAGATCCAGCCGATAAAGTGATAACGGTTGAGGACCCTGTTGAGTACAGGATGAACCTAATCCAACAAGTACAGGTTAACCCAAAAGTTGGTTTAGGATTTGCAGATGCACTTCGCTCGATCCTTCGTCAGGATCCAGACAAGATCATGATTGGTGAGATTCGTGATCAAGAGACACTAGAGATTGCTATTAAAGCGGCTCTTACGGGTCACTTAGTTATTTCTACTCTGCATACAAATGATTCGATCTCTGCAATACCACGTATGGCAGACATGGGTATACAACACTATCTTATCTCTGGTGCTCTTGTTGGAATACAAGCACAAAGACTTGTTAGAAAAATATGTTCAAACTGTAAAATTGAAGAAGAGATATCTGCTTCAACACTAGAAGAGCTTCATGAATATATCCCTGAGGGATCCAAATTTTACACTGGTGCTGGCTGTAAAGAGTGTAATGAAACAGGTTTTGCAGGCAGGGAGATGATCTGTGAAGTATTAAATATTAGTGAAGAGTTGTCTTCACTAATAGCAAAAGGTGCATCAAAAGATGATATGGCAAGACAAGCTAACAAAGATGGATTTATACCTATTTTCCAAAATGGTATTCAAAAAGCATTAGATGGCGTTACAAGTCTTGGAGAAATTTTAAGGGTGGCTAAATAATGCAATACTTTCAAGCTACAGTACTAACTCAAGGTAAGAAAAAAACTCACGGCTTTTATGCAAAAGATAGAAAAGATGCTACAGATATAGCTAAAATAAAATATTCTGGTCTCTTAATCAAAGTTGAGGAGGCTACTGAACCACTTGAATTAAGATTTAAAAGGGTAAAATCAGAACTTCTCCAAAATGTAAAAAAAAGAAAAATTAAACCAGATGCTCTAATTGCAGCTATTAGACAACTAGCAGTTATGTCAAATGCTGGTATTTCAATCCATGACTCTATTAGTGAAGTTGCAAATTCAACTACAGATCAAGATTTACAGTATGTACTTGACAAACTTGCAGATGATATAAATGCAGGTAATTCACTTTCAAAATCTATGGAAAACTTCAGGTTTGAGCTTGGTAACCTAACAATTGCGATGGTTAAACTAGGGGAAAAAACTGGTAATTTAGATGATGCTCTTAACTCTTTAGCAGAGATGCTTGAAGAGATTAGAGCTAATGTTATAAAGTTTAAAAAAGCAATGGCATATCCTAGAAATGTTTTTATTGCTATGGCTATAGCATTTACAGTTTTAATATCCTATGTTGTACCTCAATTTAAAGATATCTTTGAAAGTTTAAATGCTGAATTACCACTTCCAACAAAAATACTTTTAGGCTTAGAACATGTTTTTAATAACTATGGACCATATGTTTTAGGGATACTAGCTATCTCTTTCTTTGTACTAAGATATCTAATCAACAACTATAGAAACATAAGGTTTGGCTGGCATAAGCTTTTACTAAGAACCTATCTAATAAAAAACATCATAAAGTATTCAACTTTAAATAGATTTACATTAGTCTTTTCAGAGCTAGTTCGTGCTGGTATCCCAATTGCCGAAGCATTAGACACATCGATCGATATGATCGATAATTTACCTCTAAAAACAAAGCTCGCACAAGTTAGAATATCTGTTGAGAAAGGTTCAATGCTAAATGAGGGTTTAACTGAGACTAAACTATTTGAGAGTATGATTACACAGATGGTAAAGGCAGGGGAAGATGGTGGTGCACTTGATAAAATGATGGAAAAAGTTGCAGATTACTATAAGATGCGTTTTGATGCTATAATTGAGAATCTGTCATCTGCTATTGAACCTATTATGCTTGTTATAATAGCTGCATTAGTTATTTTATTAGCTCTTGGAATATTTATGCCAATGTGGGATATGGGTGCTGCAGTTAGTGGTAGATAGACTTAACTAAATATAAGTCTATCAACTTTTTTAAAAAAATCATCTAAGTTTTTCTTAGTTGATTTTATCTTAAAACTGGCATCCTCAGAAAACTCTTTATCAACTATCTCAATACCGAACTCTTTACAAGTATGCTCAATCTTGCCAATATTGCTATATTCAAAATTTATCTGCTTAACAAACTCTTCTTTGTACTCTAATAATTGTGCCTGAGACAAAACTAAGTTCACAGCATCACTATACGCACGAACTAGTCCACCTGTTCCAAGTTTTGTTCCACCAAAATATCTAACAACTATTACACCGACATTGATTAGATTAGCACCTTGTAAAACCATTAAAGATGGCTTACCAGATGTACCTTTTGGTTCACCATCATCACTAGATGACTCAACTACCTGATTAAATTCATTTAGATATCTACTAGCTGTTACAAAATGTCTTGCCTTTGGATGTTTTTCTTTTAAAAATGCTAGAGTTTTTTCAAACTCCGCATATGGTGTTAAGTAGGTTATAAATTTAGATTGTTTTACTTCTAAGGTATCTGTGCATATTTGATCAATATATTGCATTAAGCTATATTTGTAAATACCTTTTGAACATCTTCATCATCTTCAAGGCGTTCTAAAATTTTATCTACATCAGCTTGTTGATCCTCTGTTATACTAACAGGTGAATTAGCCATACGCTCTAATGTAGCTTTTTTCATCTCAATCCCCATACCCTCTAGTGCATCATTTAGAGTTCCAAAACTTGTGTAATCAGCTGTTACTAAAACCTCACCATCTTCAACTTCAATCTCTTCAAGACCGGCATCTATTAGCTCTAATTCTAACTCTTCTGGATCCATACCATCTTTTAGATCAAACTCAAATAATGCTTTTCTATCAAACATAAACTCTAGCGATCCATTAGTCAACATCTCACCGCTATTTTTATTAAGTATACTCTTTACATTTGCAACTGTACGGGTGTTGTTATCAGTAGCACACTCTATAAACAGTAGCACGCCATGGGGTGCTTTACCCTCAAAACTAACTTCTGCCATATCTGCTACATTTTTCTCAGTAGCTCTTTTAATAGCAGCTTCTATGTTGTCTTTTGGCATATTTTCAGCTTTTGCATTTAAAATAGCTGTACGAAGTTTAGGGTTTAGATCGGGATCTCCTCCACCCTCTTTTGCTGCCATTGTAATAACTTTGCCAAGTTTAGGAAACAGTTTTGACATTGCCCCCCATCTTTTTAATTTTGATGCTTTTCTGTATTCAAACGCTCTACCCATATATAACCTCCTAACTTATTTGTAAAATACTTATAGCACCATCTTCACTATAATCAACTTTAATTTCACTAATAGAGTTATCTTTTACCAAGCTAAGGTTTAACTCTCTACTGTTTAACTCTAGCATCTTCTTTAACTCAATGCTATAACCATCTAAACTCTCACTAAGTGTATCTACAATCTTTGAACTTAGCTTTAGCCTGTGTCTTTTTAAGATATCTTCATCCTCAGCATAAAGACCACTTTCATCATACTCAAGTTCATCAGCTTGCTTTGATACTCTGTTTAGCTTATCAAATAGCCTTTGAGACTCAACAAAACTTGTTTTTAATTTTTCGTAATCTTCTTCAATTAACATATATTCTCTTGTAAAATTTTAACCGTATAATACCATAAGAATGCTATAGCTTCTAATTTTTCTGCTATAATTTTTAAAAAACTAAGTATACATAATGGATAACTACAAAGATCAGTTTATATCTCATATGTTAGATGAGCTACAAGCTCCTTTAAAAACTATTTTAAAGAATTCAAACGCATTAATAAAAAACTCTAATACTAGTTCAAACAAAAAACAACTTAAGCTAATCTATCATAGTGCTATAAACCTAGAAAATATTATAAAAGATGTATCTGATATATCTAATTTGAACAATAATAAAATCTCTATAGATCTATCAAAAGTCAACTTAAGAGACCTGCTATCTCAAAACTTTGAAATATTTCGCTATAAAGCTAGAGAAAAATCTTTACGCTACTCCATAACGTTTGGCAAGGACCTGCCAAAGTTTATACAAACAGATCCAAATAGACTATCTCAAGTGATCTCCAACCTATTAAGTAATGCTATAAAATTCACCGATATAAATGGTAGTATTAAATTTGAAACTGTGTTTGATAGGTCAAAATCTATTTTAAAGGTTTTTGTAGATGACGATGGTATTGGTATACCAGAATCTAAAAAAAAGTATATATTTAAACCATTTAAAAGAGATACAACTAAACAAAATATAGAAGATACTAGAACTGGCCTTGGATTGTTAATATCTTTATCTATAATAGAGCTTTTAGATGGTAAAATTTCATTTGAGTCTACAGAAAATAAAGGCAGTACCTTTAGTTTTGAAATACCCGTAAAAACATATGATGAGTAGGTTAATTTAAATGAGTATATTTTCAAGTTTTAAACATAAGTTTTTTAGTGCATTT
>JBEPWC010000097.1:0-7202 GCA_041642615.1 Sulfurimonas sp.
CAACAGATAAGCAAAATGTACCCTTAGATGTGATCAAAAGTGCTGCAAGACTCTGTGTTGATTTTACAACAACTTCAAAAGATCGATATTTGGTCGATTATACTCCAAGACGTGAGGTAACTATACAAAACGGAGCAAATGTTTTGTATAACAAATATAAAACTATAGAGATAGATACAAGATAAAATAGGAGACTATCAAAATGGCTGTTGGACCAATAGGAAATGCGATCTTTGTCAACCAGCAAACTGCAGCGGTTTCTAATGTTCAAAATGCTCACAACAATAGAGTAGAGTTTCAAAACATGGTAGCTCAAACCCTTGCAAATGAAAAAGAGAAAGAGGTTATAGCGGTTCGTCCTACAGAAGAAAATCATGAGGTAGACTCAGATCGTGAACACCAACGCCAAGATGCAGACGAAAACACAAAAAGGGGCGAAAAAAAAGACTCCGATGATGAGAAGAATGATGACTCAGATTCAGAGTACCCTGTTCATAAACTAGATATTAAAGTTTAATTAGATACAATCACACAGATAAGATTATGGATGATATAGGGATTTTTTATGGCCATTTTTAGCGACAAAGAGAGAGTGATAACCGGTTTGGTTCTTATGGGAACTGCTTTAACAATAGGTTTAATAGATAATTTTTATGTAATGTGGTTTGTTTTTGGAGCGGTATATTTGATCGCTTTTAATGAAGCTCAAAAGCTTTATGGTTTAGAAAAAAGTGAGAACTTAAAATATGCAGCTCTTTTGTGGTTACTAGCACTGATCTATCCATATGGGGATGATCTGTTTGTGTTAGCTGGTATTTTTTATGCAGCGGCAGTTGCTTACAACCCTAAACTAGAGTGGAGAGATTTTCTACCTTTTGTTTATCCTACAGCTGGTATGCTTTTTATCCTTACAATGTACCAAGAGTATGGGGTTATGAGTCTGTTTTGGCTTTTGATCGTAGTAGCTATGACAGATGTTGGAGCTTATGGTGTTGGTAAAAGCATAGGTAAGACAAAGTTTAGTGAGACTAGCCCTAACAAAACTTTAGAAGGGGTTGCTGGGGGTATAGCTGTAGCAACTCTTAGTGGTATGTTTGTTGGGCTTTTTGTTGTAGATCTCTTTACCGCTTTTGTTATCTCTGCTGCTGTTTCTAGTATATCTATATTTGGTGATCTGTATGAGAGCTCACTAAAGCGTGCTGCTGATGTTAAGGACAGTGGGGATATCCTCCCAGGTCATGGTGGCATACTTGATAGAATAGATGGTTATCTTTTTGGTTCAGTTGTGATGCTTGTGCTTTTAAGAGGTTTAGTATAGTTTGATAGTCCTTGGATCTACTGGTTCGATCGGTGTAAACACTTTAGCGGTCGCTAAAAAGTTTGGCATAAAAATAGAAGTTTTAGTGTGTGGAAAAAACATAGATCTTTTAAATGAGCAGTTAAAAGAGCATAGCCCAAAAGTAGTAGTAGTAGCTGATCACAAAGATGTTAAAGATGTAGACCATAACAATGTTTATGCAGGACAAGAGAGTATTTTAAAAGCTATAGAGGACTCACAAAGTGAGCTTGTTGTAAATGCACTTGTTGGTTTTATGGGGCTTAGCCCAACTCTAAAAGCCATAGAGTGTGGCAAAAGAGTAGCACTTGCAAATAAAGAGTCTCTTGTAGCTTGTGGTGCTTTTATAGATACTTCAAAAATTCAACCAATAGATTCTGAACACTTTGGGTTATGGTATCTGTTGCAAGATAGACCTGTTGAGAAGATGATCATAACTGCAAGCGGTGGTGCTTTTCGTGACTGGGATATAGACAGACTAAAAAACGCTACTTTAGCCGACACCCAAAAACACCCAAACTGGTCAATGGGTCAAAAGATCACAATAGACTCAGCTACAATGGTAAACAAGATGTTTGAACTCTTAGAAGCTAGGTGGCTTTTTGGTGAGGGCAAGAATGGCGTAAGTGAGTATGATGCGATCATAGAGACAAAGTCACTGATCCACGCACTAATAAACTTTAAAGACGGCTCAACAACAGCACATTTCGCACATGCAAATATGCAACTTCCTATATCCTATGCACTGAATAAAAAAATGAATTCAAAGATTTTAAAACATGTGGATCTGCTTGAAGTTGCTTCACTTGAGTTTAATAAAATAGAAAAAAATCGTTATCCTATTTGGCAAATCAAAGAAGATTTGCTAAAAAATCCAAATAGGGGCGTGGTGATCAATGCAGCAAACGAGATAGCAATCGAGAAGTTTATAAACAAAGAGATAGGTTTTATGGATATACACAAAACAATACTAGATGCTTATGAGAGCTACGAAGTTGAGCCAAAAAGTGTTGATGATGTTTTTGAGATAGATCAGATGATTCGCAAAAAGTTAAGGTAGATAGATTTATGATACTAAGTATAGAAAGCTCATGTGATGACAGTGCTATAGCGATCACAGATATAAAGACAAAAAAACTAATCTTTCACAAAAAGATATCTCAAGAGGTGGAGCATTCTGAGTATGGTGGAGTGGTTCCAGAGCTTGCGGCAAGACTACACGCAGAGGCACTTCCAAAAATACTTGAGGAGTGCAAACCTTACTTTAAAGATCTTATAGCTGTAGCAGTTACCTCTAGCCCGGGACTTGCCGTAACACTTGTGGAAGGCGTTACTATGGCTAAGGCTATATCTTTAGCTTTAGATATCCCACTTATTGGTGTGGATCATCTGATCGGACATGTATACTCTTTGTTTATCGAAAAAGAGACAAAGTTCCCATGTACAGTTTTGCTTGTTTCTGGTGGTCACACTCAAGTTATGCAGGTAGATTCACTTGAAGATATTAAAACAGTAGCTAAGAGCATGGATGATTCTTTTGGTGAGAGTTTTGACAAGGTGGCTAAGATGATGGGGCTTGGTTATCCTGGTGGTCCACTGATCCAAGAGTTAGCAAAAGGTGGAGATAGAAAAAAGTATAATTTTACGATCCCACTTTCACAAAGCCCGCTTATAGCATTTAGTTACTCTGGGCTTAAAAATGCTGTTCGTTTAGCGGTGGAAAAAGCAGAAGATAAGAGTGAGTACAAAGATATTGCAGCTTCTTTTGAACACATTGCAACAGCACATCTGATCCAGAAGTTAAAAAAGTACTTTAAAACAAATAAGCCAAGTAGGTTTGCTATAGTTGGTGGGGCATCTGCAAATCTTTACTTAAGATCTTGTGTAGAGGAGCTTTTAAAACCATACTCTGCAGAGCTACTTCTGAGTGAGTTAAAGTACTGTTCAGACAATGCTGCTATGATCGGTAGAGTTGGGATTGAGATGTATGAAAAGGGTATGTTTACAGATGTAGATGAGATCGACATCGCTCCAAAATCGAAGTTATGATCTTAAGTCAAACTTAGCTTATAAACTAAAGTAAAGTAAATAAGACTAAAATTATCCGATTTAATGTACACTTCTCTCAACCAAAAATTAAAAAACACAAAAAGGAGCCAATATGGCAACAGTAACTTTTAAGAACGACATCGTTTGTAACCTAGCAGGTAACGAAGTAAACGTAGGTGATACAGCACCAGTAACAACAGTAGTAAACTGTGATCCAATGCTTCAAGATGAGCAAATCGGTGGTGAGGGTAAAGTTCAACTAGTAGTAGCAGTTCCTTCACTTGACACAGGTGTATGTGATGCAGAAACTAGAAGATTTAACCAAGAAGCAGCTTCACTTGATGGTGTAGAGGTTATTACAGTATCTATGGACTTACCATTTGCAGCAGCTAGATGGTGTGGAGCAGCTGGTATTGAGAACTTAAAAGTTTGTTCTGACTTTAGAAACAAAGACTTTGCTAACAACTATGGCGTACTTTTAGCTGATGGTCCACTAGCTGGTATCACTGCAAGAGTTATTTTTGTAATTGGTAAAGATGGTAAAGTAACATACAAGCAAGTTGTACCAGAGATCACAACTGAGCCTAACTACGAAGAAGCATTAGAAGCAGCAAAAGCAGCTGTATAAAAATTTATTACCACCTCCTTAATGGTAAAATTATCACTTCACCCTAGCGGGTGAAATACTATAAGAACATCTCTCCTATGGTCTTATTCTCCTTCTTTTATTAGGGTGTTTGCCCTAATAAATTAAATATGTATCTAAAATATTTCACAAATTAGCTATAATTCATCCAATAATTCATATTTGGAGAAAAAATAATGTTGAAAAAATTATTTAGAGCAATATTGACAGTATCTACTTTTGCGGTTATAGTTAGTGCAGATTTTGCTAGAGTTGAAGCTGGTGCTGGTGTGTGGAATCAAGAACCTAAACAGACAACTATTTTAGGTACGTCCACAGGTGATAAAGAAAACGATATGTATGTGTGGGCATATATAAAACATCCTACTCCTGTCATACCAAATTTAAGAGTTGAGTACTCAACTGCTACAGAAGCTATAACAGCAGGTAGTTCTAAAGAGTTTACTCAAATAGATGTGATCCCATACTATAACCTTTTAGATAATACAGCTTGGATCACACTTGACCTTGGTTTAGATATAAGATCTATCTCTTTAGATGATGAAGCTTTAGGTAAAACTGATGATCTTGTTTTACCACTTGGATATTTAAGAACAAGAGTTCAACTTCCTCTAACTGGTTTAGGTGCTGAAGCTGATGTAAAGTATATCTCTTACTCTGATAATACTCTTTATGATGCAAGAATAAAGCTTGATTATACTTTTGATATAACTCCGGTTGTTCAACCAGGTATTGAGATTGGCTATAGGGTTCAAAAGATTGAAACAGATGAACTTTTAGGCACTACCTACAATCTTGAATTTTCAGGTATATACGCAGGTGCAATGTTACGCTTTTAGAGTTAAGTATACTAGATGGTGATAAACTCTTCATCTAGTATCTGTATCTCTAACTCTAACTCTGTATTAAACTCTTTTAAGACCAACCTTTGAGCCTCTTTGATCAGCCATATGGCATCTTTGTAAGTTCCACCACCATGGTTAACTAAAAAGTTAGCGTGATCTTTGCTAAACTCCATATTGCCTTTTTTTACACCTTTTAGCCCAACTGCTTCTATAAGTCTGCCAGCATAATCACCCTTTGGGTTTTTAAAGCAACTCCCAGCACTTGGAGTACTTGGTTGATTGCTTCGCATCTTTTTAAACATCTCAACCCTTAAGCTACTAAAACCGTTTTTGTTTAGTTTAAAATTTGCTTCTAGTATAGGGCTGTCAATATCTGTGTACCTGTAACCATATTCTATCTCCTCTTTTGCAAACTCACCTCTACAAGTTGTGATCGATATAAGATTCTCAAAGATCTCATACTCTTTAAGTCCCGCATTCATATATACAAGTCCGCCAAGGGTTCCTGGCAAGTGAGATAAAAACTCAAAATCAGATATATCGTTTTTCTTACAAAACGAGGCTATTTTCCCACTTGGAGTTGCTCCCCCAACTTTTAAAACACCATCCTGAGCTTTTATATAGTTGTATATTTTTGAGAGTTTCATAAGAGGTGGTGGGTTCTCACCTACTAGTATGTTGTTGCATGAGCCTATTAGGTAAGCATCTTTCATTTTTATGGTATCACAAGCATCAAGTATATGTACATCAAGGGTTGGACCTATCTTTATAGATGAGTATTTTGAGAAGTCTATTTTTTTATAAGCCATTATTGTATAAAAGTTGGGATCATGTTAAAGACATCTTGAGAGAAGTCTATCATAGCATTTAGCATCCAAGGCATGGTTAAAACTATAACTATAACAACACCGATAATTTTTGGGATAAAAGATAGAGTCATCTCATTGATCTGAGTTGTTGCTTGGAAAATAGATACTGCCAAACCTAAAAGCATACCAGTAAGTAAACCAGGTAGTGCAAGCATAAGTGCTATCTTAAATGTTTTTACACCAAGTGCTACAAGTTCTGCTTCCATCTTTAACCTTTACGCAACTCTTCATACTCTGTTGGGATCATATAATCGTCTAGTTTTACAAGTGTATCATAAAAACCATGCTTGTAACCTAGTTCATAAAGTTTATCTATAGCTTTGATCTGAACCTCACTTAGCTCTATAGAATCATCGTTTGCGTAGAGCTCAAGGTACTTTTCAAGTGTAGGTGCATCTATGCGAACCAAGTTTCTCTCTAGTAGCATTTCACTGAGTTTTTCTTTATGTTTGCGTGCTACATCAACTGCTTTTGTAAGGGTTTTTTCATACTCTATAGCTTTGTTAAGTGGAAATGAGCGACTTATTGCCATACCACCTAAAGGAAGAGGTAGATCATCACCTGCTAGCTCTTGCCAAATATCCCACATCTCAGCCTCAACCTCTAATGAGTCATCATAGGTCAAAATAGACTCATGTATAAGCACACCAGCATCAACCTCACCTTCTAAAACAGCTTTTTCGATCTCTAAAAAATTCATATATGTTATGCGTGCATCTGGATACTTGATGCGAAAGAGCATCGCATTGGTGGTGTGTTTTCCACTAAGAGCAACTTTGAAGTTTCTCTTTAGAGTTGTGTCTTTTCTCTTTATGATCTTAGGTCCATAACCCTCTCCAAAACTAACAGCTGTACGAAGTGGTGCATAGTCATCTTTTATGTGTGGGTATAGTGCAAAGCTTATAGCTACGATCGGGTATTGACCTTGGAGAGCTTTTTCGTTTAGTGTTTGGATATCTTCTGCGATGTTATCAAAAGTTGTATCTTCCATGTCAACCCAGCCAAATTTAATGGCGTAGTACATAAAGATATCATCAGCGTCTGGTGAGTGTGCGATTAGTGTTTTGTTCATAGTTTGGATTATAGCTTTTTTTCATTTAAAAGAATATATATGTGTTATAATTTCATTTATGAAACTAAGAGTATTGATATCGCTTCTTTTTATCATTAGTACAACTTTTGCCTCGATCCATGAGCTAGAACATATAGGTCATGGTCATGATGATGGCAAGTGTTTGGTATGTACAGTATCGCAAAACTTTTTATCAGCAGATATAAATAAGCAAGATACCCTACTTGAACTTGACTTTGTAAAAGAGATCAAGACAGAAGTTGAAGTTTTTAACTACAACTTCAAAAAAACAGACAACCATTCAAACGCCCCACCTTTTATATCCTAAACCCAATAAAAAACTTTACTAATACAAAAAATTAAAAATATAAAAGGATATATTATT
>JBEPWC010000098.1:0-7193 GCA_041642615.1 Sulfurimonas sp.
CAAGACAATAGCAGAAGCTGGGATCAAAACAGCTCACATCCGTACACCTACAACTTGTAAGAGTGATAACGGTATATGTGCACTATGTTATGGGGTTAACCTTGCAACTGGTCACCTTGTTCGTCGTGGTGAGGCTGTTGGTATTACAGCAGCACAGTCTATTGGTGAGCCTGGTACTCAGCTTACACTTAGAACATTCCACGTTGGGGGGACTGCATCTAGTACTGCCCAAGAGCGTCAAGTTGTAGCTGAAAAAGAAGGTTTTATCCGTTACTATAACCTAAATACTTACCATTCAAAAGATGGTAAAAACATAGTGGCAAATAGACGTAATGCAGCAGTATTACTTGTTGAGCCAAAGATTAAAGCTCCATTTGCTGGTAAGGTAAAAATAGAGACAATTCACGATGAAGTGATCGTTTCAATTGAGGGTAAAAAAGAGACTCAACGCTACTCACTTCGTAAGATAGAGATAGCAAAACCTAATGAGCTAGCTGGTGTATCTGGTCAGATCGAGGGTAAATACTACTTCCCATACGAAGATGGAAGTGAAGTTGAAGAGCATGAGTCGATTGTAGAGACTATCAAAGATGGTTGGAATGTACCATCACGTATACCGTATGCATCAGAGTTGCTAGTTGACAACGGTGCACCTGTAACGCAAAAGATCTACGCAAAAGAGGAAGGGACTGTTAAGTACTTCTTGCTTAAGGGTGATTACTTAGAGAGATTTGATGCTCTTAAAGAGGGTTATGAGGTAAAAGAGAAAGGTCTTTTTGCAGCAGTGATTGACTCAAACAACCGTGAAGCTGTTCGTCACTATATCGCACGTGGATCTGTGATCGTAGCAGAAGATGATGCGGTTGTTGAACCGAGTACACTCCTTGCAAAACCAGCAAGTGATGAATCAGTTGTGATTGCTGAGTGGGATCCATACTCAAACCCAATTATCTCTGAAGCGAATGGTGTTGTTAAGTTTGAAGATATCATAGTTGGAACTACAGCAAGTGAGCAGTTAGATGAGTTAACTGGAAAAACACGTTTAGCGATAAACGATCATATCTCAAGTGAGTTTAAACCAACTATTGTTTTAGCTACAGAAGATGGTCAGTTACTTCGTTATGCGATCGAAGCTAAGTCATCTTTATATGTTGAAGATGGTGCTACTGTAAAAGTTGCAGATATAATTGCAAAAACACCAAAGGCACTTCAAAAATCAAGCGATATTACGGGTGGTCTTCCACGTGTAAGTGAACTTTTTGAGGGTCGTCGTCCAAAAGCAACAGCACTAATCTCTGAGATCGATGGTGTTGTAAGTTTTGGTAAGATGTTACGTGGTAAGGTAAGAATTATCATTTCATCTGATCAAGGTATAGTAAAAGAGTACTTTGTAGATAAGTCTCACTCACCAGTTGTAAATACAGGTGACTTTGTTCACGCAGGTGAGCGTTTAACTACTGGTATCATCTCATCACATGAGATACTACGTATTAGTGGTGTTAAAGCACTTTATAACTACCTAGTAAGTGAAGTTCAGCAAGTTTACCGCTCTCAAGGGGTTAACATCGCTGATAAACACATTGAGGTTATCTTTACTCAGATGTTACGCCAGATCAAAATTGTTAAATCTGGAGACACTAAGTTTATTGAGGGTGATCTGATCTCTAAAGCTAAGTTTAGAGCTGAAAATGAGAAGATCACACGTCTTGGTGGTCGCCCAGCTATTGCTGAGCCATTCTTAGTTGGTATTACACGTGCGGCTGTTGCAGCTGATTCTATCATATCTGCAGCATCGTTCCAAGATACTACTAAGGTTCTTACAGAGGCTGCAGTTTCTGCTAAGGTCGATGATCTAAATGATTTAAAAGAAAATGTAATTATTGGTCGTACTATCCCAGTTGGTACTGGTATATACAAAGACCAAGAGATAATTTTAGACTCATTTGATGACTAAATTTTAGAGGGTTATAACTTAACCCTCTAAAACACTCTGTAAAGAGTATCGCATATCGTCATCAAGTTTTTCCATAGAACTTAACATCCATCTTAGATAACCCGCATCTTCATGAGCTACTTCACGAAGAGTTTTTCCTTTGTACTTTCCAAACCTAAATTTCTCTATGAGTATTGGTGTATTTGTAAGATCAACCATCTTCTCAACTGGATTTTCATCTGGAAAGATCTTTTGTACACTTTGGCGAAGGCGTGATAAAAATAGTTTTAAAACAAGCACATCACCGATCGCATCGTGAGCTTTTACTTCAACACCTAGATCAGATGCTTCTTTTTGTTCCTCTTTGTAAAGTCCCATTTTGTAGCGAAAATACTGCAGTCTATGAGCCTCTTCATCTTTGTAAATATGTCTAGCAACACGTAGTGTATCTATAACTTTCATTTTGGGTACAAAGCCATCTTTTGCTAGCATACCAAGATCGAATGGTGCATTGTGGATGATCATATAGTTTTCGTTTGTATTTAGCTCTTCTAGCCTTTGAAACGCTTTGCTTTGCTGTATATTTGGCTTGCCCTCGATCATCTCTTGCGTGATCCCATGAACCTCCATAGCACCAAATTTTATAGGTATCTCAGAGCTGAAAAACTCATTGTGAACCTCTATATCTTTTGTACCTAAAACCATGTAGCCAAGCTGGATCACTCTGTCTTCATCATCAGTCCCTGTTGTTTCTGTATCTAGTATAATGTAGCGTTTTGCCAAAAAAATATCCTTTTGTTAGTTTGTTAAAAAATTATCAATCATATAGTTTTTTTCAACCTCTAAAAACTCTTCACTTAGGTTTATACTAACATATTTGTCTTCAAAAGTGTATAAACAAAATGTAACTATTCGTATAGGATATATTTCAGCCCAAAATTTGAAGTTTTTTACAATAAGAGGCTCTGCTAGTTCGAGAAAAATATGTTTTATGTATGATAATGATTCATCTGTAGGCTCAAGTTTAAAAAGTTTGAAAAATTTTGAGATATCGACTTTCATCTCTAGCTCACCACTCTCTAAGAATGTATTATAGATAGCACGACCTAGTTTTATAGCATCTTTACTTAGTGGTTCATTTAACAGTTG
This sequence comes from Sulfurimonas sp., assembly GCA_041642615.1. Classification (GTDB taxonomy): domain Bacteria; phylum Campylobacterota; class Campylobacteria; order Campylobacterales; family Sulfurimonadaceae; genus Sulfurimonas. Next base: position 3,083 of record JBEPWC010000098.1, read on the forward strand.
TTGCTTTTTTATCTTATGCATACTCATTTAGCTATGTTATCACTTTTGTAATTAAAGTTGTATAAATATAAACATTGTAAAATACATGCTATGAAACATATTTACTTAATACTTTTAGCAATATCTTTAAACGCTCAAGAGATCATACAAACTCCAATAGAGTTTTCAAACCATAGAGTTGAGCTTACAAAGTCTTACATAAAAGCACACTATGGGATCGATAAAGATGACATTTTAATAACCCCAAAGATCATCTTGATCCACCACACTGCGATCGATTCTTTTGAAGACTCACTTAGCCGTTTTATGCCAGAGGTTTTACCTAGCTTAAGATCAGATATAAGCAGTGCTGGAGCTGTAAATGTAAGTACCCATTTTATGGTTGAGAGAGACGGCACCATACACCAGCTAATGCCACTTGACTTTATGGGCCGCCATGTGATCGGGCTTAACTACAGCTCTATTGGGATTGAGAATGTTGGTGGTGCTAATGGGGCTGACAACTTAACACCTAAACAGTTAGATGCAAATGTTTTTTTAGTAAAGTTTTTAAAACAGAGGTTTAAGAGTATAGAGTATATGGTAGCACACTATGAGTATAGATGTTTTGAAGATCATAAGTTGTGGCTTGAGAGGGATGATGGTTACAGAACCAAAAAAGATGATCCACACCCTAACTTTATGGGTAAATTATCTCAAAAGATAGATTTTTTAAAGGGTGCACCTTGTGATCACTAGCCCATTTTTATACCTTTTGGCATTAGCTTTGATTGCAGTAGCTATTAGTGTTTTGGAGAAAAAAACAAAGTGGGGATTTTTTAAGTTCATACCTGTAGTTGTGCTTATATATGCAGCTACTATGTTTTGTGCATCTGTTGGTGTTTGGGAATTAAACGATAGTATAAACGAGATATATAAACTTACAAAAACAAACCTACTTCCGGCAATGATCTTTTTGATGTTGTTACAAGTTGATATAAGGGCTTTTTTTAGGCTTGGAAAAAAGCTGATCATATCTTATGTTTTAGCTGTTTTCTCAATAGCACTAGGTTTTATACTCATCCCTTTTATCTTAAACTTTGATCAAAGTATGCTTAAAGCTTTTGGAGCTTTAGCTGGTAGCTGGATGGGAGGGACTGCAAACATGGTAGCGGTTGGTTCAGCTATTGGCGTTAGTGATGAAGCCTTTGGGTATGCTTTGATTGTAGATAGTTTTAACTACACGTTATGGGTGGCTCTCTTACTGTTTTTAGTAGGTTTTTCAAACATTTTTAACAAGTATGTAGGTGTAGACTCAAGTGCTCATATAGTAAATGAGATCGCTTGTTCTTGTAATCTTGGTGCTAAAAGGTACTGGCTTTTAGTTGTGATCTCACTATTTGTATCTTTTGCATCTCAGATCGTAGCTAACAGTGTCTCTTTTATAAACTCAACAACAACTATGGTTTTATTTGCAACCTTAGTTGGAATACTTGGCTCTTTTACAAAACTAAGCAGATTAAATGGCTCAAGCGAGCTAGCTACATCTATGCTTTTTATGTTAATAGCCCTGATTGGTTCACGTGCTGTATTTGAGAGTTTTAGTGGTGTTGGGTACTATGTACTAGGTGGATTTTTGATCCTTTTAGTCCACTTAGGTATAATGGTAGTTGGGGCAAAGCTATTTAAGTTAGATCTTTTTAGCATAAGTGTAGCTTCACTTAGTAACATTGGTGGAGTAGCTTCAGCTCCGATCTTAGCAGCTACATATAACAAAGCACTTGTAGGAGTTGGAGTTTTAATGGCTATCATGGGTTATATTATTGGTACGTTTGGTGGGCTTATAGTTGCAAATATGATTATTGGATTTTCATGAAGATAAAAAAGATAACAACTACTTTAGAAAAAATTCCTCTTAAAACCCCTTTCATAACATCTATAAGAAGGGTTGAAAGTGTTGAGTTTGTTAGAGTTTTAGTAGAGGTAGAAGATAAAAAAGTAGCTGTTGGTGAAGCCCCAGCTACAAAAGCGATCACAGGCGAAGACCTAGAAACTATACAAACCGCAATAGAGGATACTAAAGGGGTTTTTGTTGGGTTAGAGGTTTATGAGTGTTTTGCAAAGTTAGATTCTTTGGGTATTGGGTCATCTGCTAAAGCAGCTCTAGATATGGCTTTTTATAACCTCATAAACCCAATGAAAAACAAAGCAGATAAAAAAACAGCCATAACGATCTCATACAACGAGATACGAAAGATGCTTTATGATGCAAACGTAGCAGTAAACTCAAAAAACAATATACTAAAAGTAAAGCTAGCGGAGGATATCGATCACGCTATTGAGGTTACAAAAAAGATTAAACATCAAAACCCAAACGCTTTAATCTACATAGACGCAAACCAAGCGTGGGATTATGAGAAGAGTGTTAAGTTTATGGATGCGATAAGTGGTGATCAGATAGAGCTTATTGAGCAACCTGTAAAAAAAGATGATCTTAAAACACTAAAAAAGATAACCAACTACTCTAAGATCCCAATAGTTGCAGATGAGAGCTGTTTAAATATAGATGATGTTAAAAACATTGTCCAAAACAATATAGCTGACATTATAAACATAAAACTTATGAAGTGTGGCGGGGTTACAAAAGCTATTGAGATCTTAGAGTACTGCTTACTAGAAAATGTCCCTGTTATGATGGGAAGTATGCTTGAGGGTCCTACATCGATCTCATACGCATCTAGTTTAGCGTATGACTACAAAGATGTTGTCAAGTATGTAGATCTTGATAGTCCGTTGTTGTATAGGTGATATAACTTTTTATTTTTTGAGTATCTTTAGAAGCTTAAGGTTTATTGCGTTGCTAGTACTTGTTATAACTTTGGTTCAAGTTCTAGGTTTTTCACTCTATCAAAGTGCTTAATGTTGTTGCTAATTAAAGTACAATCATTTTCTATAGCTATACTAGCAGTCATTAAGTCCATATCAGCAATTATATTACCATTTTTTTTCAACCTTGCTTTTTCTTTTGCAAAGATAAGACTTGATGTTTTGGTAAATTCTAGTATTTTGAAACTATCTAAAAATGGCTCAATTACTTTTAAATTTTGATCTATTTTAGAAGAGTTATAAGCACCATAAATTAATTCAGTGTAGTTTATTCTTGAAATACACAAATCATCTATTGGGATTTGTGAAAGTTTTTGGACAACTTCTTGTTTTCCTTTTAAAAAGTATATTAATATATCACTATCAATTAAATATTTTTTCATTAAATATCTAACTCAAAGTCTTTTGAATTTTTGTCATCTACAATGCTTTGTAACATATTGTCAGCTTCATTACTTTTTAGTTTACCTGCAAATTGTAATAGTTGGTTATGCTTTAAGTTGTTTTGTTTTGAAAAAAAGCTTATGGCTTTTTCTATAACATCTGTTTTCGTTGTATGAAGTTCTTCGCTTAATTGGTTTAGTGTACCAATGACACTTTCGTCCAAGCGTAAATTTACTGCTCTTTTCATAATGAGTCCTTTCTTTACAGTATTATACATTATAAATATGTATATGTAAAGATTGCATGTTCTAAGTTTTTAGGTTTTGTTATCTCTTTAAGCAACATCATTTAATGAAAGTTCAAGCATACTTTCTATATTTAAATGATAATCTATAGATTCCCATTCTATACCCGTATTCATACAAATTAATTTATAATCTTTTAACTCTGCAATTAAAGCCTTTTTTAAAGGTTCATACCATTCCATAGGTGTTGATATTATTCTGTTATCTTCAAGCTTTACATGTAAGTATTCATCATCAAAATGAACTTCTTTACCTTTAATTAAACCACTCATCCCAAATCCTTGTAAAGTTACTTTGATTTTCTTTGATGATTTCAAGTGCTAACTTTAAATCTTTAGGTTTTAAGTGATTTTGAACTACTTTTATTTAATAAAGTTGGCAAATACAAATCCTCAATCTTGTTTAATGTATTATATCTAAAATTTAATTTGTACAATTTTCTTGAAAGTTTTAAATAGGTGATAACGCCCGCATCACAGGAGGCAACGGAACAGAGACAATTGTGGTGTGCGGAGCGCACCACATTGGCGGCGTGTAGTTGGCTTCCTGTGCATGCG
>JBEPWC010000099.1:0-7097 GCA_041642615.1 Sulfurimonas sp.
AGCTACAGCTTTGTCATTTTCTAGAACAATCTGCTTTGGTGATGTTAAAAAGTTAAACTCAACACCCTCCTCCATAGCATTTTTGTACTCTTTTTTACTTCCTGGCATGTTTTTCTCATCGCGACGATACAAACATGTTACATTTTTTGCACCCTCACGCTTTGCAGTTCTTAGACAATCCATAGCAGTATCACCACCACCGATTACAACTACATCTAAGTCTTTAAAGTCAAACTTTTTATCGTAGCTTGAGTTGAAGTTTTTACGCTGGATTGCGGTTAAGTACTCCATAGCACCATATACATTTGAAGCATTTTCACCATTTAGTGAAGCTTTTTTAGCTTTTGTTGCACCGATCCCAATAAACATAGCATCGTGTATGTTAGCTACCTCTTCAAAATCTATATCACGTCCTACTTCACACTCTAGTACTAGCTCCATTCCTGCTTTTTTTAGAAGTTCTACACGTCTGTCTACTATTTTTTTATCTAGTTTAAAGTTTGGAATACCATATGTTAAAAGTCCACCTGCACGATCATTTCTCTCATACATAGTTACACCAATGCCAGATCTTAAAAGATAAGTCGCAGCACTAAGTCCAGCTGGACCACTACCAATGACAGCTACTTTTTTATCTGTTGTGATTCCAGGAAAGTCTAGATCAAACCCAGCTTTAAAACCCTCTTCTGTGATGTGGGTTTCAACTGATCCTATAGTGATCGCACCATGACCATCATTTAGGGTACAGTCCCCCTCACAAAGTCTGTCATGCGGACATACACGCCCCATAACTTCTGGAAAAGGAGATGGTTCATTTGAGAGTTTAAAAGCAAATTCTAAGTCTTTTTCACTTACAGCTTTTAACCACTGTGGTATGTAGTTGTGAAGTGGACATTTGTTTAAACAAAAAGGATCGCCACACTGTATACATCTCTCACTCTGGCTAGATGCATCGTTTTTACCAAACACTTCATAGATCTCACCGAAATCTTTTACACGCTCAACGACTAATCTTTTACTAGGTTCTATTCTCTCAACATTTAAAAATTCTCTCATGACTAGTCTCCTTTCTCAACATTTAATGGTAGTTTTGTTAAATTTTTAGGTTTGATCAACCAGAAGTTTCTTACCTCTACTCTAAAGTTATCTAGTAGCTCTTTTGCTTTTTTGCTTCCAGTTTCAACCAGATACTCTTTTAAAAGCTTTTTAAGGTAGTGTCTAGCCTCATCCCCCTCATCTGTATCAATGCGAACAGCCTCGACTAGTTCATGGTTTACGTTCTCAACAAATGTATGGTTCTCATCATATACAAAAGAGACACCACCAGTCATTCCAGCTCCAAAGTTTATACCCGTACGTCCAAGGATCACAACAACACCGCCTGTCATATACTCACATGCGTTATCACCAGTACCCTCAACTACAGCTAAAGCTCCAGAGTTACGAACAGCAAAACGCTCACCTACAGCACCAGAGATGTAGAGTTTACCACCAGTAGCACCATAAAGACAGGTGTTACCACCAGCTGAAAACTCTTCACCCTCATTTTTACTTCTAATGATCACTTTACCGCCATGCATACCTTTACAAATATAGTCATTTGCGACACCCTCTAGATCGATCGATATACCATTTATCAAAAATGCTCCAAGAGCTTGACCAGCTATACCTTTTAGTTGGATATTGATCGTATCTGGTTTTAGACCCTCATCTCCATAGTACTGAGCGATCTCACCACTTATACGTGCACCAAAACTTCTATGTTCATTTGTGATCTCTCTTTGGATTTTGATCGGATGGTCAGGGTGCTGAATAGCTACCATTGCCTCTTTTAAAACAGCTTGTTCAAATTTGTTTTCATCAAAAGGTGGATTCGATAGCTGTTTACATGTGTCAGTGCCCTCTTCTTTGTGTAAAACAGATGAGAAGTCAAACTTACGAGCAAAATCATCATCTTTAACTCTAAGTATCTCACTATGTCCGACCATCTCCTCCATAGTTTTAAACCCTAGTTCAGCCATGATCTTTCTTATATCCTCAGCAAGGAGTGTAAAGTAGTTTATCACCTGATCTACGTGACCTTTAAAGAACTCTTCACGAAGTTTCTCATCTTGTGTTGCAACACCAACTGAACATTTATTTACGTGACAGATTCTAAGCATTTTACAACCAACTATTGTTAAAACACCAGTACCAAAAGCGTAAGACTCAGCACCTAAAAGTGCAGCTTTTACAACATCTAGTCCAGTTTTAAGTCCACCATCTGTCTGAACCTCTACAAGACCTCTTAGGTTATTTGCCTTTAGTGCGTTGTGAGCTTCACTAAGTCCTAGTTCCCAAGGATTACCTGCAAACTTGATCGATGTAAGTGGAGCAGCACCCGTACCACCATCGCCACCTGAGATGATTATTTTATCTGCATATGCTTTTGCAACACCCGCTGCGATCGTTCCAACACCCATGGTTGAAACTAGTTTAACTGCAACGCGTGCATTAGGGTTAACCTGTTTCATATCAAAGATCAGTTGTGCTAAGTCTTCGATAGAGTAAATATCGTGGTGTGGTGGAGGTGAGATAAGAGTAACACCTGGAACAGTATGGCGAAGCTTCCCGATCAGTGCTGTAACTTTATGACCTGGAAGTTGTCCCCCCTCACCTGGTTTTGCACCTTGTGCTACTTTTATCTGGATCTCTTCTGCACTTCTTAAGTATGCTGGAGTTACACCAAAACGACCAGATGCAACTTGTTTGATCTTTGAAACACGCTCAGTGTCAAAACGCTCTGCATCTTCACCACCCTCACCTGAGTTTGACTGACCACCGATCCTGTTCATTGCGATAGCAATAGTCTCATGTGCTTCAGGAGAGATTGAACCCAAACTCATTGCAGCTGAGGCAAAACGTTTAAAGATCTTCTCTTTTGGTTCAACTTCGTCTATGTTTATTGGTTTTCTATCAGACTTTAGATCAAAAAAGTCACGGATATATTTCAGTCCACGGTTGTTTACTAAAGATTTTAACTCTTCAAAATCCTCAGTTTTACCAGTATCTACACACTTGTGGATCGCATGGATCACTTGTGGTCCAAAGTCGTGGTGCTCTGCACCGTGGTAAAACTTGTAAAAGCCACCTATGTTTAATGGAAAGATCTTGTTAAATCCACTGTTATCATATGCTTCTTTATGGTTCTTCTTTATACGCTCATCAATATCTTCATAGCCAAGTCCGCTAAGTGCACAGTTTGATGTCTCAAAACACTCTTTTACAACATCTTCATTAAGACCCATGATGTCAAATAGTCCTGTATTTCTATATGAAGCTATAGTTGCAATACCCATTTTAGACATGATCTTCATAAGTCCACCATTTAATGCTGTGTGTACTGACTTTAGTGCTTCATTACAGTCCATTTTCATAATATGTGATTCTTCTACTAATTTAATTACACTTGAAAAAAGTAAACTAGGATAGATAGCAGATGCACCATAGCCTATTAAAACAGCAGCTGAATGGGAGTCTATTACCTCCCCTGTCACGGCAATCATAGAGACTAGATGTCTAACATTAGCTTTTAAAAGAGATAGGTTTAAACGCCCAATCACCATTGCCATTGGCATAACTAGTCTATCTTTAGAAAAGTCTGTATCGTCTAGGATTATAATCCTTTTACCTTCGTTTTTAACAGCATCTATAACTTGTTGGCAAAGTTCTTCTAAAGATCCTTTAAGATCACTCTCATAAGTTGTTGAAAATGTTTTGTTGTTGTAGTATGACTGGTATCTTGGAGATTTTTTATCGCCAAAGGTTTTTAAAACTTCAAGCTTTTCACTTGTTATGATCGGAGATATTGCCTTTAATCTGTGTGCATGGTTTGGAACCTCACCTAATATATTGTGAACTTCACCAAAACCTGTGTTTAGACTCATTACAACTTTTTCACGGATAGGATCGATCGGTGGGTTAGTAACTTGAGCAAACTTTTGTTTAAAAAAATCTGTAAAGTTTCTTTGCTTTGTTGAGAATGCTGCAAGCGGTGTGTCATCACCCATAGAACCAACAGCCTCTTTAGCATCTTTGATCATAGGCTCGATCACTTGCTCAATTGTCTCTTGAGTTATGTTAAAAAATCTTTGACGATTTATTAGATCTTTTGGATCGAAATCACAACTTGGCTTATACTGGTTTTCAATATGTTCTTGAAGGTAGATCATATGTTCATTTAACCATTTCATATAAGGGTTAGATGCTTTTAGGTAGTTGTTTATATCATCATTTTTTAAAACTTTTCCATACTTTAAATCAAGTCCTAACATCTCACCAGACTGCAATCTGCCACGCTCTTTAATGTTGTCCTCATCAATATCTACAACACCATACTCTGAGGCGATTAGAAGCATGTCATCATTTGTGATTATGTATTTTGAAGGGCGAAGACCATTTCGATCAAGTGTACAACCAATATAGCGACCATCTGTCACAGAAAATGCAGCAGGACCATCCCATGCTTCAAAAACTGTTGAGTGGTACTCATAAAATGCACGAAGCTCTGGGTCCATATGTGGAGCATTTTGCCAAGCTGATGGGATCACAGCACGAACAGCTTTGAAAAAGTCCATACCGTTTGCTAGTAAAAACTCTAAAAAGTTATCAGCAGAAGCTGAGTCTGAAGATGCAGGTTGAAGGATTGGAAGTATCCTTTTGATCTCATCATCTGTAAAAACATCACTTTTTATAGATTCAGACTTGATCTCTACATTTATACGGTTACCCTCTACAGAATTTATCTCACCATTGTGAGCCACTGCACGAAACGGCTGAGCTAATCTCCACTCTGGAAGTGTGTTTGTTGAGAATCTTTGATGGAACAGTGAAAAAGATACCTCAAATGTATCATCTTGAAGGTCTTTATAAAACTCTTTAATATGAGTAGGCATCACTAGCCCTTTATATGAAAGAACTTTTGAACTCATAGAAGCTATGTAGAAGTCTTTGTTTGACTCTAGCTTATGTTCAGTCTCTTTTCGAGAAAGGTATAGTAGTGCATCAAATCTCTCTGTAGCCATTATGGAGTTTGGTATTATAAATACCTGAGTTATATTTGGAAGGGATTTTAGGGCTTGTTGACCTAAGGCGTTTGTATCAATAGGTACATCTCTTAAAAGTACTACTTTTAAATCGTTGTTTGCACAAATATCCTCTAAGGTGTCAAGCTCTTTTTTTTGAGTTGAAAATACAGACGCAACAGCAAACTGTTTTGGAAGTTCAATCCCCTTTTTAAGTGCTTCTTTTCTTAAAAACTCTTCTGGCATAGATAACAAAAGTCCACTTCCATCACCAGTTTTACCATCAGCCGCAACTGCACCACGGTGCATCATACGCTCTAGTGCTGTAACTGCATCGTTTAAAACCTTTCTTGATGGTTTATTTTTGATGTTGGCAACAAGTCCAAAACCACAGTTATCTTTAAATGATCTTAACAAATCACTATATTCAACCATTTCTACTCCTAAATTTATAAATTCTACACTAAATTTCCATCAATTTAATCTTCTTTTAAAGAAAATTATATTATTTAGAGAAAAAGTAAACTATTATATTCAATAAAGCTTTAAAAAAGTATTATATTGTTAAAATTTTTTAGATAAATAAAACAAATGAGTACAAAAGAAGCAGATATATGCAAGGTTTCATAATAAATCTAAACAAAGTAAAAGATGAAGATTTAATAGTAACAATAGTATCTAAAAACTCTTTAGATACTCTTTACAGGTTTTATGGTGCAAGGCATGGCGTTATAAACCTTGGGTTTAAAATAGACTATGAAAAAGAAGCATCTGCAAAATCATCTATAGAGAGACTCAAAGATGTGATCCATATTGGGTATAGATGGATAAATAACTTTGAAAAGCTGCGTCTTTGGCAAAACTTTATAAGGCTCTTTTACAAACACCTAAAAGATGCACACGAAATAGATGATTTTTACTTTGATCTTATTGAAAATGCTTCACAAAACTGGGATAAACAAAACCCAAAACGTGTAGCTGTAGAGTCATACGTAAAACTACTTGAACACGAAGGTCGTCTCCACACTGAGATGGAGTGTTTTTTATGCCACAAGGAAATAATTGGAGATGTATCACTAATCCGTGCTTACCTTCCAACTCATAAAGAGTGTACACACACCCTCTCAATCTCACAAATTGGACTTAAAGAGCTGTACAAAAACAAGTCAAGTCTTTTTTTAAGCGACAAAGAGGTTGAGAGGCTTTGGTATGTACTACTTGAAGGGCTCTAAAAGTGAAACATTATTTTATATATATTTTCATTTCAACTACTCTTTTTGCAGATATAAACACAACAATACAACAAAATAACTATATAGACAAAACACACAAAAATGTTTCAAAAAAAGTTATAAATCTATCTAAAGAGGTCGATACCCAACTAAGTAAACTAATAAAAATATCGGATAATCAAAAGTCAATAGATGAATTTTACCAAAATAAAAAATTTAGTGAAGAAACAGATGAAACATATATAAATATTAGGACTGATTCATATCTTCAATCAAAAGAAAATATAGAATATAATGTACAACTCAATGCTCAATTCCCTTTAATAAAGAGTCAAAAAAACTTAAACCTTTTTATCAAAGATTCAAAAGATGAGGAATTAAGCGACCTTGTGAATACTCAAGAGATAGACACAGCAACAACCATAGGATTAAACTATTTTGCACCTATTTTTTATAAAATAAAATCAAAATATACTTTTGCAACCCATGGAGTAAATCCATTAATAGAAGCAAAATATTTTATGAGCTTTAATATAAACAAATGGAAAATTGAACCGATACAAACATTTACATATTCAACAGAAAATAAGTTTGTAGAGCAAACAGATATATATTTTGATAACAAAATGAGTGAGAGATCACTTGGAAGATTTGTTATGCATAGAAAAACAAAAAGTGATGTTTGCTCAATTCATGGATTGGTTCTAGTCGTGATAGATAAACTGATAGTGCAGCAAATACGCCAAAAATGACGAATAGCTCGCTGTTCTCCGTGAGAAATTCGTCTAGTGAGTGTGGATAG
>JBEPWC010000100.1:0-6959 GCA_041642615.1 Sulfurimonas sp.
TTTTGATTACACAAAAATCACACATTGGAAACATTATGGAAACATTCTTATACATAATAAATAGTAATTTAGATAAAATAGCAACAATTTTTAAATATATGGAGACTAAATGGACGCTGCCAAATATATTTGGATGAATGGTGAGTTTGTTGCTTGGGATGATGCAAAAACACACGTTCTAGCACATACACTACACTATGGTAATGGTGTTATAGAGGGGACTAAGGCATATAAAACCGATAAAGGTTACGCGATCTTTCGTCTAAATGAACACACAAAAAGACTAAAAGAATCAGCAAAGATGACACTGATCGATATACCTTATAGTATTGAAGAGATGAACCAAGCTCAGATTGATCTTATCAGAAAAAATGAGTTTGAGGGTGAAAATGTTTATCTTCGCCCTTTTGCATTTTTAGGTTATGGTGTTATGGGAGTTTACCATAAAGACGCACCAGTTGAGACTGTTATGGCTGCCTGGGAGTGGGGAGCTTATCTTGGCGAAGAGGGCCTAAAAAAAGGAATAAGGCTTAAAATAGCTTCTATGACTAGACCTGCAAACACTTCAAACATGGGTAAAGCTAAAGCTACTGCAAACTACCTAAACTCTCAGATGGCAAAGTTTGAGGCGATTGACTGTGGTTATGATGAGGCACTTTTGTTAGATGATCAAGGTTATGTAGCAGAGGCTAGTGGGGCTTGTTTTTTTATGATCAAAGATGGTGAGATCATCTCTCCACCAAACGATAACTCATTAGCTAGTATAACTCAAAAGACTGTTATTGAGGTAGCAGAGGATCTTGGTTATAATGTAGTACGCAGAAGGATCACACGTGAAGAGATCTATGTAGCAGATGAGGCATTTTTAACAGGGACTGCTGCGGAGATCACACCGGTTGCTTCGATCGATGCAAGAGAGATCGGCAGTGGAAGTCGTGGTAAGATCACAGAGGAGTTACAGTCTACATACTTTGATATAGTGTTTGGGCGTAACAAGAAGTATGAGCATTATTTGACATATATAGACTAGATTCTCGGGTCAAGCCCGAGAATGACGAGGTGGTCAAGCCCGAGAATGACACACTTCCGTCATCCCCAACTTGATTGGGGATCTAGGACATTGAGTTAAACTATATATTTTCGTCATCCCCAACTTGATTGGGGATCTAAAACTAAAAACAAAGGAATTAAAAACATGAAAGAAAACATAACAATAGCTTCAGATATGAATGACTATTTTAACAAGAAAAAGTCACAAGGTGGTGGTTCTGGCGGCGGCGGTAACTCTGGCGGCGGTGGAGGAAAAGGTCCTCAAATGCCAAAGATGGACTTTAATTTTGGTGGTGGAAAAGCTGGTGTAGTTTACTTCATAGTAGCAGTAGTACTTCTAATTGTACTAGCTAAGCCTTTTTCGATCATAGAAGAGGGTGAGCGTGGTATTTTAAGTACAAACGGTAAGTACTCAACAGATGCACTACTACCTGGGCTTCATTTTGTGATCCCAGTTATCCAAAAAGTATATATAGTAGATACCCGTGTGCGTATTATAAACTATGCATCTAACATAGAGGTTTCATCTAGAGAATCTGGAATCGTTGCAAAACCAGCGATCACAGTTTTAGATAAACGTGGTCTTCCTGTTGGGATCGAGCTTACTGTTCAGTACAGACTAAACTCACAGTTTGCAGCACAAACTATTTCTAACTGGGGCTTTAGCTGGGAAGATAAGATCGTAAATCCTGTTGTTCGTGATGTTGTTAGAACAGTTGTTGGTAGATATGATGCTGAGAGTCTTCCACAACTTAGAAATACGATCGCAACAGAGATAGATGCTGAGATCAGAGCTAAAGTAAATGCACTAGATAACACACCTGCTAACTTAGAGTCTATCCAACTTCGTGAGATCGTTCTCCCACCAAAAGTAAAAGAGCAGATCGAGCGTGTTCAAGTTGCAAAACAAGAGGTTCAACGTGCAGAACAACAAGTTCAACGTGCTAAACAAGATGCACTAAAACGTGCAGCTGAGGCTGAGGGTATAGCTGATAAAAAGCGTATTGAATCACAAGGTATTGCAGATGCTATCACGATCGAGGCAAAAGCAAATGCAGCAGCAAACAAAATCATCGCAAGATCTTTAACACCTAAGCTATTAGAGTTAGAACAGATGAAAGTTCAAAGTAAGTTCAACGAAGCTTTACGTGAAAATAAAGATGCTAAAATATTCTTAACACCTGGTGGTTCAACTCCAAATATCTGGGTTGATATGAAAAACAAACAACAAAAAACATCTGTAGGACAATAGTTAAGTAATGCAAGAGGTTTTAAACAGAGTCGACTGGGAAAAGCAACAGCTTCTTCCAGTGATCGTTCAAGATGTAGAGACTAATGAAGTTTTGATGATGGCTTACATGGACAAAGAAGCGTTAGAGCTTTCACTGAAAACTAAAACTGCACACTACTTCTCACGCTCAAAACAGCGGATCTGGAAAAAGGGTGAGTCAAGTGGACACACTCAAGAGATCCACTCTTTTAACATAGACTGCGATAATGACACACTCCTTATAAAAGTTACTCAAAATGGTGTAGCTTGTCACACTGGTAGAAGATCTTGCTTTTTTACAGAGCTTGAGTCTGGTGAGACTACATCAGATGTAGAGGTTGAGACTGATGCTATCTATGGTGTCATAGACACACTCTACCACACTATACAAGAGCGAAAAAATGCAGATCCAACTAAGTCATGGACAGCAAAACTTTTAAGCAAAGGTGAAAATACGATCTTAAAAAAGGTTGTAGAGGAAGCTGGAGAGTTTAGTTTTGCTTACAAAGATGATGATGAAAGTGAGATGATCTATGAAGCTGCTGATCTTACATACCATATGCTTGTAGCACTAGCTAGTAAAAACATATCTCCAGAGCGTATAAAGCAAGAACTTGCTGGTAGATTTAACATGAGTGGCATAGCAGAAAAAAACTCCAGAAAAGATTAGAGTTGTAAAATGAAAAATAAGATAGATGCGATCTTAGATGCTTTGATAGTCCAAGACTACATACTCTTTGGGTCTGTATTTGTCTTATTTATATGTTTGTTGATCTTAGCTATTTTGCTAAAAGACAGACGAAAAACATCTAGGTTTCTTGCTACTTTTGCTTTTTTACTTCTGATCTTTGGACCAACTCTAGGCTACATTGAGATGCACAAGTACCTTTTTAAAAACTATGTAGAGTTAGTGAGTGAACAAAAGTTAGTTTTTACAAATGCGATTGTTGTAAAGGGTAAGGTTACAAACAACTCTAAAGTTAACTTTTCATCTTGTAGGATCACAGCGACAGCTTACCAAAAAACAGCAAAAGAGTACAAAAACTACATACTTAGATTAAAGCCTATCCAAAAATCGTCGATTATCTTACAAGATGTACCAAAAGATCAAACAAAAGAGTTTAAAATGTTTATAGAACCGTTTTATTATTCAAAAGATTACAGTGTAGAGTTAGCGTCAAGTTGTAAGCAATGACAGCATTTAACTATTGGCACTTCATAACTATAGTGTTATTGTTTTTAGTATACCTAGTTGGTATCTACTTTTCTTTAAAACAAGACAAAACAAAAGTTAAAGTAGCACTTAGTCTTGCTTTGAGTGTAATATTTATAATGATGCTTATCATATCTGTTCTTGCAGTTGATAAGTACACAAAAAAAGTAGAGCTCTACAAGTTTAATAACAAAAGACTCTTAAGCATAGAAAAAATAGTCTACACAGGTATAGTAAAAAATGAGGGTGAACATAAGATCGGTAAGGTAACACTTGAGATCAAGATCGTAAACAAAGCACGACAGATGGGACCAACAGAAAGTTTTTTTACACCTAGTGGTTTTAAGGAGTTTTTTGGAGGTGGTGCAAATGTGTTGTATAAACCTCAAAGTCTTAAGAAAACATTTGTAGTTGCAAAAGATCTTTTACCAGGTCAAGCTAGGTCTTTTAGAGTTCATTTTGATTACCCCCCACACTTTAGGAATGTATCTCAATTCGCTGATGTTTATGGTCACTAAACTTTTGTTTATCATTTGTTAACTTTTTGTTACCAAATGGATCATATCACAAATTTATCACAAAATTTTATATTATAAAGTGTTCTTTATATAGAAAAATATAATAATTGAGAGATCGTTTTATATAAGGAGACATTATGTTCAATAAGACAAAGTTTGTATTTGGTGCATTTGTATGTACTATACTAATCTTTAGTGGTTGTAGTGATTCAGACTCAGATCCTACTCCGATGACTCAATTAGGTGACCAAGAGGTTCAAGCAGATGGTTCAATAAACTATGTTGATTACAAAGGTGAGACTAGGAACGCTCCAGCCTCAGCTGCGGCAGCTGAGTACCATACAGGTAAAGGTTATGGAAATACGCTTTTTGACTCAGCTGACAAGAAGTGTCAAAACTGTCACAATGAGCTTTATGATACTTGGAAAGGTTCTATGCATGGTAAATCATGGAGTGATCCAATTTTCCAAAGTAAATTTCAAGACTTTATGCGTACACATATCGCAAAAATTGGACAAGATAAGACAGGTGCAGTTGGTGTAGATGGGATTACTGGTATTGTTTACAGTGAAACAAAGTTTAAAGGTGTAACACAAACATGTATTAAGTGTCACGCACCGGGTGCTTATTATGCAGGTGATGTTCAAGCTAGTATATCTGTAATAGAGCAAGATGCATCTGATATAAACTCTACTACACTAGCAGCACTTAAAGCACAACACGAAGCAAGTGATCCAACTGGCGAATTGGCAGTTATAGCTGCAAATCCTATTAACAATGTAGTTTATAAGGCAACTTTTCAGATAGGTCATGAGGCAAACCGTGAAGGAATAAACTGTGCTTTTTGTCATAGTATGGAGACACCACGTTTAATGAAGTCAGGTGACACAATGACTCTTAAAGATCATATTCGCGTTGGACCACATGGACCAGCTAAGGCGGCTGCAGGCTCGATCTTAGATTATAGTGCTGATGCAACTGATCCTGATATGAATAAGTTCTTTAGACTATGGGGACCTGAAAAACCGGTTGACTATAGTCAAGCTATCGGTGAAGATGCTACTAACAAAGCCAAAGATGGTAGATACGCTATGGCACGTAAAGATATTAATGGTACAAATGGTAAAGTTCATTTTACAGGTGGACCATTTTATGGACCGTTTGGTGTAACAGGCGTTAGAAATGAGAACTCTACAGATGAAACTAATAGGACTGCTTTAGTTAATGAAGACTTTCACTATGATTCAAACAACCACTTTGGAAACAAAGGTAAGTCTTTATGTTTATCTTGTCACCAAAGAAGTTCAGGTGCAGCAGTACCAAGTGGTGAAGATGGAGCAGGTAGCTTTATGGAGCTTTGTTCAACATGGAATGCTGTTACAACAGGAAGTGACGACAACTCAGAAGATACTATGACATCTCCAAAGTGTCAAAAATGTCACATGGAGCGTATAGATGGTGAAATATTACACCAGTGGGCAAAACCTGGTACACCATTTACAGATAAGTCTATACTTACAGAGCACTTCTATCATGATGACAGTGCAGGTCATGGTGATGAAAACCCTGTAAAAGCTGGTTGGTTAAATTCACATGCGTTCTTAGGTGCTTCAAAAACTGGTGGAGATAAGACAGCAGCTGTAGCTAAGATCAAAAGTGGTTTTGATGCAGATGTTACAACTTCGGTTAGTGGAGATACTCTAACTGTTACAACAACGTTTACAAATAAAACAGCTCATATGTTCCCAGGTGCTCACCCTATGCGTCGTGCTTTAACGCGTCTTATAGTTACAGATGCAGATGGAAACATGCTTACACCTTCAACTATGATAGGTAACTCAACATTTGCTGATATAACAAATAATATAGCTACACTGAGTGGTAAAACACTACATAGTAGTCAGTCAGCTACTGTTACTGTTCAAAATAACGATAGTGCAAACTTAGACTTTCCAGGAAAAGTAGCTGATCTAGATGGTTCTGCTGTAATATCGCAAAAGTTTGCAGCTGAAAATGTTACTGTATCTGGTACTGATTCAACTATTGCAAATCAGAGTATTGAGAATGGTAAAACAACTGGTACAGTGTTTAATGCAGCTATAGCAGATAGTAGCACTAGTGAGAAATTTACTCGTATCTATGGACATGAAACTGGTAAGAAATATGACCATGATGGTAATGCTTCGACACCTTCAGTATTTGTAGTACGTCCAGGATTCGATTCAAATATGGTAGCTAATGATACTCGTTTAAGTCCAAATGAGACTGAGACATATACATTGACATATGATATCTCTGGAAAATCTGGTGTATCTGCTACATATAAAGTGTACTATATGCAAAAAGGTGCAAATGGTAAGTTTATAGAAGATAGTACTGGTTGGCTTGATCAAGCTACTAGTGATTCTAAAAAACTTCTAGTTACAGAGGTGTTTTCAAAAACAGCTCCGTAACACTACTAAGTAAAAGCCATTTGGCTTTTACTTTATTTTTTTTATTGTCTTAAAAAGCAAAATCATACATACTCTAAGCATTTTTAAACTTAAATTACCGCAATATTAACGATGCCTTAATATAACAATCTTAAAATTGCTCAAAATTATTGGAGAATTTATGAACTGGCGAACAAAAAGCGAAAACAGATTAGAAAAAATGGGAGATTTTATAGGCTCTAACCCTAAAAAGATCCTTCTTGTTATGCTTATATTTAGCATCCTTCTTATATCAAACTTACCAAAAATAACAATAGATACTTCAACTGAGGGTTTTTTACATAAAGATGATCCTGCACTTGTGCGTTATGAAAGCTTTAAAGAGCAGTTTGGTCAGGATGAGAGGATCATGGTAGCTATAAAAACAAAAGATATATTTGACATAGACTTTTTAAAAAAACTAAAAGAGTTTCATA
>JBEPWC010000101.1:0-6955 GCA_041642615.1 Sulfurimonas sp.
TTTAAAATCGTAGTAAAAACCCTCTTTTACAGTAGGTCCTACGAAAAACTTTGCATCTGGATATAAATTTTTAATAGCTTGTGCCATTAGGTGTGCAGTTGAGTGACGAAGCACATCTAGTGCTTCAGCAGAGTTGTCTAACTCTATAGCCTCACCCTCAAAGCCTATCTCTTTAGCTGTTTGGAGATCAATTATTTCGTCGTTATGTCTTAGTGCAATAGCATCCAAATTATTTTGTCCCTGTATAAATTTTTTTGCTATAATAGCTAAAAATCACTTCAAAGTCGATAAATGGAATGTAAACTCTGTAATAATCCCGTAACTAGTATAGTAGATGAACGAAATAATTGGGAGTTTTTCCATTGTAAAAAGTGTGAATTTTTCTTTAAAAACCCTACTAATTTTGTAAGTGATGAGGATGAGCTTAAACAATATAACAACCATAACAACACTATGGATTCACCCGGTTATGTTGAGATGTTTGAGAAGTTTATGGCTGATACTTTTGAAGATCACATAGAGAGTATTAACACAGTTTTAGAGTTTGGAAGTGGTCCCGGACCAGTGCTAAGTGAGCTTTTAAAACAACGTGGGCTTGATGTAGATATATATGACAAATACTTCTCACCTGAGAAAGTTTATGAGGGCAAAAAGTATGATCTTATAACTTCTACGGAAGTGATCGAACACATAAGTGACCCAAAAGAGATTTTTGAGTTTTTTTCCGATCATATAAACAGAGGTGGATATCTAGCTTTAATGACCCAGTTTCACACAAACAATGCAGAGGATTTTAAAAACTGGTGGTACAAAAACGATCCTACCCACATCTGTTTTTTCAGACCTCATACTTTTGAAGTTTTGGCAGAACAAAGCGGCTTTAAAGTTTTAAAGCATGACTCTAAAAAGAGCATACTTTTGAGAAGATTATAACTTTTGTTCCATACTATCTAACAAACTATTATCAAAGATTTTGTCTGAGTATTTGTCAAAAATCTCTTTTGCATATATAGCGTTGTCGTATTTTGGTTTAAATATACTTTTGAAGTTTTCATTAAACTTCCCATCTTCATTTTGAAAGTCATACCAATCTTTACCATGCTTAGTCTCATATGCTCTATCTTTTAGTTCATCTAGCTTTGTATCGACCACATCTTCGTTTTGAAGCAAAAATGAATACAGTTTTATGTCGTACATGATCTTAGCTTTTATACCATCAAGATCATCTTCAAAGTTATTTCTATATGTATCGATCCAAAAATTATGTTCAAAGCCGTACTCTCTTAGATCTATTTGTTTATTATAGTCTATCTCCTCTTCAGGAACCTCTGTTGCTTCTTCAATATCTTCTGGGTATCCCATGAAAAACATCCAAGAAAATGATTGAGCTTCACCTGCACCAAAGGTTGATAGCAAACTTCTAGCTTTACTAGTAGCCTCTTCTATGCTCATGCCA
Organism: Sulfurimonas sp.; assembly: GCA_041642615.1. GTDB lineage: Bacteria > Campylobacterota > Campylobacteria > Campylobacterales > Sulfurimonadaceae > Sulfurimonas. The sequence continues at coordinate 1,457 of JBEPWC010000101.1, forward strand.
CTCTCAAGTGCATCATAGACTACATAATTATATGCCTTGCTTGATTCTTTTGTAGCTGCCATAGGACCACCCGGACTCATATCCATATTGTACTTTTCTTTTAGGTATTTGTTGTATGCTTGATAATCCCAAAACATATCCTCAAATGCTGCTTTATCTTCCTCTGTACCACCTCTGTAAGCTTTGTTTCTCATCTCTTGAAACTCTGGAAACTGAGCATTTAATTCTTCAATGATTTTATTTGCTTTTTCGGTAGTGTAGTTAGAGTATATTGGGGTAAATAGATCTTTATACTTTTCATAGTGCTCATACTCTGCTTTAAAATAAGGCTCGTGTCTAGCCAAAGCAGCAGCCCTTTGCTCTTCAAATAACCCCTCATAAAACACTCCACCCTGTCCAGGCATCGCTCTATACTCAGCTATGATCTCTTCTGGAGTTCTTGCTTGTTTATCTTGTTCGACTTCACTTAACGCTGCTAAAAGTGTCTCTAATGAACCTATCTCTTTTTGATCTGTTTTTAATAACTCATTTATAATTGCTATGTATTGAGAACTTGTAATATAATCTTCTAGTACAGTTGTGCTTTCGTTTTCTAAAGGTTCATCGCTATCGTTTTTTAGCTCTTCAAAAGCAGACTTGAAGTTATCCCAAAACTTTTGGACAATACCTTTAAACTCCTCAGACGCAAATCCGGGTCTATTTGGATCTAGTATGTCATCGACACGGTTTTGTATATAATCATAGTCTATAGTTGATGGAGTGTAGGGTGTATTGTTAAATAGAGACTTTATACGTTCTAAATCAAAGCTAATGGTCATAGCCATCAGTTTTTCTCTACCATCTAAAGAGTTTAGTGCTTCAATGTATGCTGCTTTTACATCGGCTGGCATATTTCTAGGAACTGGCATCAACATTCTTCCTGCTCCAACTTCCATGATCCCATCATTATCAAAGTCAAACTGATCATTGTCATGCATCAAAAGGTTGTAGGCACCCTCAGCAGATATGGCACTTACATCTATATCGTCTGCGAGTCCATTGTACTTTTGGACAACTCTTAACTCACCCTCATCCAAAGAGGATAAAAACTCTTTAGCATCTGATAGTTTTATATCTTCATCACTAACCTCTTCATATATCTTCTCAAAGCGCTCTGCAAAAGGTGCTTGGTACTCTTTTCTACCATCAGCGATGATATAGTTTTGCATTAAATTTTTATGTTGAGTGTATGCAGTACCTGCCTCCATAATATACTCCTAATATTTATTAACACTATAAAGCAAAAAGTATTCCTTTTTAAAATTTGACAATATTTCCAAATAGGTATAAAATTTAACTCTTAAAGGAAAAAAATGCTTATACCCCAAGACGCAAGTGTGATCACCACTGTTTCATCATTGATCCAGCTCTCTGTAGCTCCAGTATTTTTACTAGCTGGTGTTGCAGGCCTTTTAAATGTATTTACTAGTAGACTTACAAGAATTATAGACAAACTAGAGGGGTTAGATGATTATGTGCATCAAAAAGAGCTTCAAGACCCTGCCTATCATCCATCAGATGCTGTTATGAGCAGAAGAGAGAACTTGATAAAACGTTTGCAAAACACAAACTTAGCGATCTTTTTTGCAACTGCCACAGGACTTATGGTAGCACTTGTGATCATAAGTGTGTTTTTTAGCTCGCTTATGTCTTATAATGCAGAGACTTTAATATCTATACTTTTTGTAATGGCAATGTTTTTTTTGATCATATCTCTTTTGGTGTTTGTTAAAGAGATCTACTTTACGATCTCTTACATTAGAGATAAAAGGGAGCATATATTTATAGAGTAAAAACGGAAACTTAAAGCTCCGTTTTTAAAACTGCACCGTTTGAAGCGTTAGATACTAAGAGTTGGTATCGTTTTAGCCATTTAGATTTAACCCCGTTTTTATAAGGTTTCCAGTTAGCTCTACGTTTTTCTATTTCATCTTCACTTACGTTTAACTGTAGCAAGTGTCCATCTGTGTCTAACTCGATCTCATCACCATCTTCGATCAGTGCAATAAGGCCACCCTCAGCAGCCTCAGGTGAAACATGTCCGATCGAAGCTCCACGCGTAGCACCACTAAAGCGACCATCTGTGATCAGAGCTACACTCTCTCCAAGACCCATACCCATGATCAAGCTTGTTGGTGCTAACATCTCTTGCATGCCAGGTCCACCTTTTGGACCCTCGTAGCGGATAACTACAACATCACCGGCTTTCACTTTATGACCCATGATCCCAGCGATCGCTTCTGGTTGGGAGTTAAAGCAAACCGCCTTACCTTTAAACTTACGCATAGATAGAGCGATACCTGCAGTTTTTACAACAGCACCCTCACGTGCTAAGTTTCCAAAAAGGATCGAGAGACCACCAACTTGAGAGTATGCGTTTTCGTTTGTGTGGATAATGTTTTCATCTAAGATCTTCGCATCTTTTATACGCTCACCTATAGTCTCACCTGTTACAGTTGGGTTGTCTAACTGTAGTAACCCACCACGTCTTGAGACCTCTTTCATAACTGCATTAACACCACCAGCTTTGTTAATATCATCCATATGAACAGTTGATAATGAAGGCGAAATTTTTGCAATATGTGCTACATTATCAGCGATCTCATTGATCTTCTCGATCGGAAAATCAACCTCTGCTTCTTTTGCTATAGCCAACATATGTAATACAGTGTTTGAGCTTCCACCCATTGCCATATCTACAACAAATGCGTTGTGAACGGCTTTTTCATTTAATACGTTACGGATGTTGTATTTTTCAGGTTTCTCTGCTTTTGCCATCTCAACTACACGGCGTGCGGCTTTTTTAACCATCTCTATACGCTCAGGAGTCATAGCTAAAACAGTTCCATTTCCAGGAAGTGCAATACCCATAGCTTCACAAAGTGTATTCATAGAGTTTGCAGTAAACATACCAGAACAACTCCCCCCGCTAGGACAAGCTTCACACTCGATCTCATAAAGTTCTTCATCGCTCATCTCGCCTTCTGCATGTTTTCCAACAGCTTCAAATGCAGTTGCCAAGTCGATCGGAGTTCCATCTTTTTTATGCCCTGCAGCCATCGGTCCACCTGAGACAAATACAGTTGGAACGTTTACACGAAGAGCACCCATGATCATACCCGGCACAATCTTGTCACAGTTAGGGATACAGATCATTGCATCTAGCTTGTGAGCGTTCATAACAGTCTCTATAGAGTCTGCTATGATCTCACGTGAAGGAAGTGAATAGAGCATACCATCATGCCCCATAGCGATCCCATCATCAACACCGATCGTGTTAAAAACAAAAGGTACACCACCAGCCTCACGGATAGCTTCTTTTACGATCTCGCCATACTCATGTAGAAAAAAATGTCCCGGGATGATGTCGATGTAAGAGTTTGCGATCCCAATAAATGGTTTATCAAAATCTTCATCTTTCAATCCAGTTGCACGAAGTAGTGAACGGTGCGGAGCTTTGTCGAAGCCTTTTTTGATAATGTCACTTCTCATAATAATCCTTATAATGTATTAATAATTACTGCGATTATATCATTTTTTTCACTTTTTTTAAAATTTTTAAAAAAAACTCTTTACAAAGCCAAAAAAAATGGCTATAATTCCGGCTCACTTATCTAGTATAGGATAAGCGTTGCGGGAATAGCTCAGTGGTAGAGCACAACCTTGCCAAGGTTGGGGTCGCGAGTTCGAACCTCGTTTCCCGCTCCATATTGACAATGTAAACTGTGAAATCACTCACGATGCCCAGGTGGCGAAATTGGTAGACGCAGGGGACTTAAAATCCCCCGGTAGCAATACTGTACCGGTTCAAGTCCGGTCTTGGGCACCATTGATTGAAATTGTGACTGGTGCCATCGCCAAGTGGTAAGGCCGCAGCCTGCAAAGCTGCTATCCCCAGTTCAAATCTGGGTGGCACCTCCAGTTTACAAACTTTTACAACACAACACGTGGATCTTTGGCAGAGTTGGTCGAATGCACCGGTCTTGAAAACCGGCGAGGGTCATACCTCCCAGGGTTCGAATCCCTGAGGGTCCACCATTTTAAAAAAACAATCCTCTTAACCTCTACTATCTCACTTTAAATTTGAATTGGTGTTTTCAAACAACCACTCTTAAACAACAGATAGAAGAAGACCTACATAAAAAAGTTGATATAATAAGGGAATAAAAAAATATCAAGCCTCTTTTTTTAGAGATAATACATAGAGATTTGATTTATGCTTAGTTATATATGGAGTTTGTAATGACTAAAGATGAAATATTAAATGAACTATCAAAAAATAAAAGCTACATAGAACAAAACTTTGAAGTTGATAAGATAGGCTTGTTTGGTAGCTATGCAAAAGGTAAGCAAACTGAAGATAGTGATATAGACATTTATGTAGAATTTAGGCATAAAACATTTGACAATCTTGCAGGGCTTTGGAATTACCTAGAAGAACTTTATAATAAGAAAATAGACCTATTTCATAAACATAAATACAATAATAAGGTCATCATCTCAAATATACAAAAAGATGTAATTTATGGATAAGACAAACAACCAAGAACTATTAAAATTTATCCTAGATAGTATAGAGATGATAAAAGATAGGTTTGAAGGTATTACTAGTAGTGATGATTTTATGTATAGTAAAGATGGTATGACTAAATTAGACTCTATCTCTATGAGATTACAATCGATTGGTGAAGCATTAAAAAATATAGATAAAAGAGATAGAGACTTCTTGTTAGAAGTTGCTGATAAAACATATTGGAGCAATATTATAAAAACAAGAGAGATAATCACTCATCACTATATAGATATAGACTCTGAAACTATTTTTATGATTTGTGATGAGAAGCTAGATGATTTAGAAAATAAAATATCAATCTTGATGAATAAGTTAAAATAATAGTTTTAGTTGGATCCCACCTTATTGGCAGGACTGTATAGATAGATGAAATAAGCATAAGTTACTTTAGTTATTCGCGCGAGTTTTTAACTATGCTAAAAACCTAAAAAGCATATTTTGTTCCTATTTTAAAAAAATCTTAATTTCGAAAAATAAATTTTAATATATTCTAAGAATTGTTTTGTTAGTATTATTTGTATAAGGGTACAAGTTATATTGTAATCAGTTAATCGCGCAACTAATTATTGGTGTGACTTGTACTCTAAAAAAATTTAAATTATCTTCTACTAAAAAACTATCAATTTGTACTATCTGTTAGACCAGCCATAAATGGTTTAATCCTTTATTTTTACACTTTAACTGGCATCATCCTCAGTTGATTCGTAAGCTTCTTCAAGTACATCTTTAAGCTTCTTTGGTTTTTTAGATTAGCTTTTCATACACTGCATTGAGTACTACTATAGAGTTTTTACTTGCTTTTGATGGAGGTAGGAGTAGATCATCTGTAGTACAGTTAGTTTCATAAGCTAGCTGTTGTAATCTTTCTTGGCGAATAGTTTCATTTT
>JBEPWC010000102.1:0-6946 GCA_041642615.1 Sulfurimonas sp.
TGTTTAGTATTAATATTATTATATCTTTTTTCTTTATGGCTATATTGTTACTAAGGCAGATCTCTATTTTAAAACAACAAGCTAAGATCAACTACGCTCCTTTGATGATCGGTATTGGTGTAATTAGTAGCATTTTACATTTTATACTAAATCCTGAGAGTCAAGATATAGTTTTGTTGCTTCGTGAATCATCTTTTACCCTTTTAGCATCGCTTATTTTATATGTGATCATGAACATAATGCATCAAACTGTAGAGTCTGAACAAAAAAGAGTTCAACACGAATTTACTAAAGAACTCATAGAACAGATAACTGAACTTAAAAAGTACACATCAGAACTTCAAATAAAGATGAATGAGTCTCAACTCTCAGATATAGCAGCTAGAGAAGAGGTCAGAAAGAAGTTTAAAGAGGATATAAAATCTCTTGATATTATAAAGTCAAATCAAAATAGATTTTTAGATATGTTTGAAGAGATGAAAGTTTTAAATAAAGGTGTTGAGAGTGCATTTAAAGATTTTATAGATAACCAGATGCCATCATTAGACAAACTTTTACATAAACATATAGAGATGACACGTGTATCTGAAGAGGAACATTATAAGAAACTAAATACACTTTTAAAAGATGCCTCTGAAAACAAAGTAGACCTCTCTAAAGAGATCGAAGATGTAAGACTTAGTATGGTAAAGGTTCAGAACATATCTAAAAATATATCTGATTCTATAATAAATGCAACGATCTCAAAAATAGCACTCATCTCAAAAGCATATGAAGATCAGCTAAAACAGTTAAAATCTCATAGTGAGGGGCTAGATACAGCTCTGTATGAGAGTGAAAACAAGATCTCAAACATATCTAAAAACTCAAATATCCTTTTAAAACAGATGTCGCTATCATCTAATAAAATGGATGAGATTCAAGAACAAAGCTCAGTAATAAATGATATTTACCTTAAACTTACATCACTTATGAAAGATATAGATTCAGTTAAGGGTGATTATGTAAAATCACAATCACAACTTAGCCTTTTATCGCACGAGCTTAGACAATCTCAAGATGAGGATATAGAAAATATTAAGTTGCAGATAGAGGAATTGATTAAGGACCTTACACAGAAGATAGACTCTTCACTAGATAAACTTCATAAACATTACCATGTAGCAAGTGAAGATCTATCACAAAGTGTTCAAATGCTTACAAAAAAAGCACAGATGCAAAAAGGTTATGGGGAAAGTTAGGTATGCATAAAGCCAGTAGTACAAAAAATAAGCTCTTAGTGTTTATGTCGGTATCTTTATTTATATTGATATCGATCATAATATTAAATATATATATTAACGAAGAAAAGGGACTTCAAAAAGAAAGGGATACATATAAAGAGAAAGCTATAACTGCTTATAGAAATGCTATTAATAATTATGAAATATTTTATAAGAGCAAACTAAATAGTATATTAAGTCAACCAGATGTAATCCAAGCTTTAAAAGATCAAGATAGAGAGAGACTTTATAAGATTATAAAGCCAAAATATGATTATATTAAAAAAGAGAATGAAAACATTAATGTATTTCATTTTCATAAACCTGATGGACACACACTTTTAAGACTTCATGCACCAGAGAAATATGATGACAATATATCTCAAAAGAGAGAGATGTGCAGGTATGTTCATAAACATAAAAAGTTTATTTCATCGTATGAAGCCGGGATTCATCTTTTAGGCTACAGGATGATTGTACCGGCTTTTGAAGATGATACTTATCTTGGTGCTTTAGAAATTGGTGTAAAACCTAAAAATATTTTAGATAAAATGAAAAAAAATTATAATATTTCTGCTACTTTATTTTCAAAAGATATGGAGATATATGATGATGAGCTAATTGATCAAGACAAGTTGCAAATTGGAGATTTTAGGTTAGACTCAAGTACACTTGATGATAAAAACCTTATAAAAACTCTACCATCTGATTATGGACTAGATAAAGATACTACGATTGAGAGTGGATCTAGAACTTATGATGTTTATCTTTTAGATAATACTGATTTTAAAGGTGATGTTAGTACAAAACTACTAATTTTTAATGATATTACATCCCTAAAAGATAGTTTTTCAGATGCTATTGTTAAAACGCTTTTGCTTTTTAGTATTTTATACATCATTGTGATCTTAGTGGTCAAGTATGGTTTTGAAAAGATCTTAAATAGAATAGATCGTACAAACAGGGAGTTACTAAACAATATAGCAGTTTTAAAGAGCCATCAAATTGCAATGGATGAATCAAGTATTGTAACAAAGTCAGACCTTAGTGGTAGGATCACTTATGTAAATGAGAATTTCTTAAAAGTAACAGGGTACAAAAGAGAAGAGGTAATAGGTAAACCGCACAGTATTTTAAGACATCCCCAAAGCTCTAGTGAGGTTTTTGAAGATTTATGGATAACCATAAAAGCAAAAAAAATATGGCATGGAAGACTGCTAAATCGTGGGAAACTAGATGATTACTGGGTAGATATAACCATACTTCCTATTTTAGATAACTACAAAAATGTAGTAGAATACATAGCTGTAAGACACGATATAACAAAGATGATGCATCAGCAGGAAAAACTAGACAATATTGCAAATACAGATTCTTTAACAGGTCTTGGAAGTAGGTATAAACTAGTTGAAGATATTAAAAATTCTAAAAAGCCATCTTTAGCTTTGATCAACATAGATTCATTTTCTGAAGTAAATGACTTTTACGGACACGATAAGGGTGATCAGGTGATCATTCAGTTATCTAGTATAGTAGATGATCTTACACAAGATTATGGGTATTTAACTTACCATTTACAGGGAGATGAATTTGTTATCTTCTCTAAAGACTCTGATCGTGATGCTTTTAACTCAAACATATTGACTATAGCAGAAAGGATCTCAAAAGAGCCTGTTTATGTTGGTGATGAGCTGATATACTTAAACTACTCAACTGCAGTATCTTTTGAAGATAAAGATAAGATCTTATCAACTGCAGATATGGCTTTAAGGTTAGCTAAAAAAGACAACAGAGACTTCGTGGTATATAGTGATGATATATCACTAAATGATGAGTATAAAAATAACATTGAGTGGTCTAAAAAGATTAAAGATGCTATAGAAAATGACAGAATAATTGCTGTTTTTCAACCAATAGTAAATAATACAAATAATGAATATGAAAAGTATGAATCGCTTGTTAGACTGATCGATGAAGATGGCAAGATGATATCTCCTTTTTTCTTCTTAGATATCTCTAAAAAAACTAAACAATACAACCATATAACAAGGATCATGATCCAAAAAACTTTTGAAAGATTTAAAGATGAAAAAACAGAGTTTTCAATAAATCTTACCATAGAAGATATCATACAAGAAGAGGTAAATGAGTATATTTTTGGTATGCTGGAAAAGTACAAGATTGGTGAGCGTGTCGTTTTTGAGATAGTTGAATCTGAATCTATCAAAAACTTCAAGCAAGTTCTAAACTTTATAGATAAAGTAAAATCTTATAACTGTAAGATAGCTATAGATGACTTTGGAACTGGGTATAGCAACTTTGAGTATCTGTTAAAACTAAACGCTGATTATATAAAAATTGATGGCTCAATGATCAAAGATATAGATAAAAGTAAAGAAGCTCAAACAGTTGTCTCAACTATTGTTGGATTTGCTAAGAGTATGAAAATCAAAACTATTGCAGAGTTTGTTGAAAACCCATCAATTTTGAAAAAAGTTAAAGAGATGGGTATAGATTACTCACAAGGTTACCATTTTAGTCCCCCTAAACTAGACTTGTAGAGGGCTTTCTATGAAAGATCAGTTTAAAGTTCTACCATCTTTTATAGTGCTTACAATTATACTAAGTATTTGGTTTGTTATCCCAACTCCAGATGGTGTGACACAAGAGGCTTGGCAGCTTTTAGCCTTGTTTGTTGGCACAATCGCTGCGATCATCTTAAAAGTAATGCCAATAGGAGCAATTGCTATAATAGCTATAATGTTAGTAGCAATAACTGGCGTTACAAATCCTGAGCCAAAACTAGCTATAAAAGATGCACTTAGTGGTTTTTCAAGCCCTTTGATCTGGCTTATTGGGATCGCTATTTTTATCTCAAGAAGTTTAGCAAAAACTGGGTTAGGGCATAGAATAGGGTACTATTTTATCTCCCTCTTTGGTAAAAGTACTATTGGTATTAGCTACTCTCTTGCGATTTCAGAGCTTGTTATAGCACCAGTAACACCAAGCAATACCGCTCGTGGTGGTGGGATAATCCATCCGATTATGAGATCAATCGCATCTAGCTTTAACTCCTCAAAAGAAAACAACTCTGAGGGAAAAATAGCAAAATATTTAGCACTATCAAGTTACCATATAAACCCGATCACATCAGCGATGTTTATAACAGCTACTGCACCAAACCCGCTTGTTGTAAAGTTTGTAGCAGATGCTACTGGACTTGCTATTAACATTACATGGGCACAGTGGGCGTTGGCTATGCTACTTCCAGGGCTTATCTGTATAGCTCTTGTGCCACTTGTTGTGTATAAGTTTTATCCACCTGAGATCAAACACACTCCAGATGCTCCACTATTTGCAAAAGAGAAACTAAATGTGATGGGTAGGATGTCAAAAGATGAAAAGATAACCATTGGTGTATTTGCTCTTTTGTTAGTTTTATGGGCAGGAGTACCTGGGATAATCTTTGGTGAGGCTTTTAGTTTTCATGCAACAACAGTAGCGATGATGGGTCTTAGTATACTACTTGTTACAAATGTTTTAACATGGCAAGATATACTAAATGAAAAATCAGCGTGGGATACGATCACATGGTTTGCAGCACTGGTCATGATGGCGACATACTTGAATAAACTTGGACTTATTAGATGGTTTTCTGAGCTTATAGAGATAAATATCTCTAGTATGGGTGTTAGTTGGGAGCTAAGTGTAGCTGTTTTAGTACTTATCTATTTTTATGCTCACTACTTTTTTGCAAGCACTACTGCACACATAACAGCGATGTTTGGAGCTTTTTATGTAGCAGGACTCTCTCTTGGTGCTCCACCAATGTTCTTAGCTTTGATCTTAGCTGCCGCATCTTCGCTTATGATGTCACTAACACACTACGCAACCGGTACATCACCCATAGTTTTTAACTCAGGATATGTAACGCTAAAAGAGTGGTGGAAGATGGGGTTTATTTTAAGTGTTGTAAATCTTAGTGTTTGGGTCTTAGTTGGTGGAGTCTGGTGGAGCTTTTTAGGTTATTGGTAATAAACTTAGACACCACACTTTTATTTTAAAAGTAGCAAAAAAACTATATATGGCAAAAAAAGCAGCACTAAAATACCTAAAGTTAAAAGATTGCCTTTAAGTAGATTAAAATCCTCAAAAATCCTTTGCCATGACATTTTAAAAGCTAACCTTCCTATTGCAACATCGTATAAAACCATACCAGTTGCAAAGATAACACCTATTAAAAAAGCATTTATTTCACTTTTTGGATCTATCCATGGTACTAGTAAAATATTTAGTGAGATTATTATTATCAAACCTATAAAAAATGATACTACTTTAGATACTCTTTTTTTAAGTCTTTTGTTAAGAAACCTAATACGAAAAATTCCATTCGTAGTCTCGGCTAAGGCTATGATAAAAAAGGCAAGAGTGATTTTGCTAAACATATTTTTTCTCTTATTTTATATAGTATCTATTATATAAAAAACAAACTAAAATTTAGCATATATAAATTGTTGGTAATAAGACCCTTTTTTGGGTCTTATTAGTTTAGCTTTTTTTTGTAAGCTTAGAAACTAGTATGTAAAACAGAGGTATAAATATTATTGCTAAGAATGTAGCTGAAAGCATACCACCTATTACACCAGTTCCTATAGAGTGACGACTTGCCGCACCTGCACCACTACTAAGAGCGAGTGGAATAACACCTAGTGTAAATGCAAGTGATGTCATGATAATAGGGCGAAGACGTATCTTTGCACCCTCTAGGGCAGCTTCTACAAGCTCCATTCCCTCTTTTTGTTTTTGCATTGCAAACTCCACTATGAGGATCGCATTTTTTGCAGCAAGTCCAGCTAGAACTAAAAGACCTATTTGAAAATATATATCGTTTTCTAGACCCCTTAAGTTTGTAGCTATAACGGCTCCAAATACAGCAAACGGTACAGCCATAACTACAGATACCGGCATTAACCATCTCTCATACTGAGCAGCTAAGATCAGATATAAAAATACCAAACCAAAAACAAACGCCATAGCACCACTGCTTGAGATCTTCTTCTCTTGGTATGCACTACCAACCCAGCTTATCGTATAGCCATCTGGCAGGACCTCTCCTGAAACCTCCTCAATAGCATCTAGAGCATCACCAGAGCTGTATCCAAGAGCAGGTTGTCCAGAGATTTTTGCTGCCATAAACATGTTAAACCTCTCAACAAGATCGGCATTTACACTCTCTGTAAGTGACACAAACGAACTAAGTGGGAGCATCTCACCCTTGTCTGATCTAACATATATATCGTTTAGATCAGTTGGTTTTTTTCTAAATTGTTGATCAGCTTGCATCTGCACTTGATATGTACGTCCATATAGGTTAAAGTCATTAACATAGTAAGCACCAAGTGTTGCATTTAGTGTTTGGTACAACTCACTTAAAACTACACCTTTTGCTTTTACTTTTTGTACATCAACATCTACTTCATACTTTGGTATACGCGTGTTAAGGTTTGTTCTAAGACCTGTTAACTCTTCACGCTCACTTGCTTTTTGTATGATCTGAGATACATACTTTTGAAGGTCTTGTATGCTCCCACCTGTTCTATCTTGTACATACATCTCAAACCCACCAGAGATCCCCATACCACGGATCGGAGGTGGTACTACGCTAAAACTAAACCCATCACTTG
>JBEPWC010000103.1:0-6932 GCA_041642615.1 Sulfurimonas sp.
TAAGTCTTGGAAACTCAAAATAGATCCCATCAAACATCGACCATTTCCTTGTATAGTTCTATATAGTTAAGTGTCTCTTGATCGAATTTTTCTACACTTTTTTTGTATTTATATCTTTCTAAACGATATGTTAGGTTTTCATACATCCCTTTTTGTCTCTCACCATCGTCTTTAAAAGTAGCACCATATAGTGTAATCGTATAAGCTGCTTTTTTAGTATCATTTAGATCAACGTTTGAGATAATCTTAAAGTGCTCTTTTCTTTTGTCATAGCTGTTTTTGTTTTTAATATACCTGTAGATTAGATATAAAACCCCAAGAAATAAAACAACTCCTACAACACTAAAACCTAAAAGATAGTAAAAAGAGTACTCATCTACTTCAACTATTGTCTTTATGTCATGTATTGGAATGTCGTAACTCTGCGGTTGAGTATTCATAATTTATCTGCCCTCAAACAATCTACGTAAATTTACACTTGGATTATCATCTGTGTACACTTTAGTAAAACGAACCTGATGTTTTCTAAACGTATCATATAGTTTATGATCGTGTGCTTGTACTTTTTTTGCATACGCTTCTACACTTGAGCGATTAAAGTCGCCCTCAAGCCTTGCACCACTCTCTGGGTCAACTAAAGATGCAAATCCCATCTGTGGTGGTCTCTCCTCTAGCCTATCACGAACTATGATCGACACTACTTCATGTTTTTTTGCCAAAAGTTTAAAATCTGGCACTTCAAAAAAGTCACCTACAAAAAGGATCAGTGATTTTCTTTTTAATCTTTTGTATAGAGTATCTGCTATAAATTTAAAATCTACTCTTTTATTTAGTGCATCAAACTCTAAAATATCCTTTGTAATAGACTGGATCTGATGTATTTTTTTACTTGGCTTGTAGTGCATATCCATCTTATCTGTAAAACTATAAAAACTTAATAGATCACCGTTTTTCAAAGTTGAAAATCCAAGTAGTGCACAGATCTCTGCAATAGACTCTTGTTTAAATTTTTTACTTCCAAAGTGTACGCTACCGTTTAGTACAGATACTAAAACAACATTTAACTCACGCTCTTCACGAAAGATCTTTATAAATGGTTTTTGCATCTTCGCTGTTATGTTCCAGTCAATGTGACGAATATCGTCCCCTGGCATATATTCGCGAAGCTCTATAAAGTCATAACCCTCACCCTGAAAGATTGAGGGGTTATTTCCAACCATCTCAGAAAATACTTGACGGCGTGCTCTTACTAGGATTTTTTGTAGTTTTGACATCTTATACCTACGGTATTTTTACAGTCTCTAAAACTTTTTGGATGATCTCATCTGTTGTGATCCCTTCAGCTTCAGCCTCGTAAGTAAGCACTATACGGTGACGCATAAGCTCTTTTGCTATGTAGGCTACATCTACAGGTGTTACAAAGTCCTTATCACGCATGAAAGCCATAGCTTTTACCGCTTTGAACATGTCTATACTTACACGTGGACTTGCACCAAACTGTATGAAGTCTTTTAACTCTTCAAGTCCATACTCCTCTGGGTTTCTTGTAGCGTTTACAAGCTCGATCATGTACTCTTCTACCTCTGCATCTACATGGACATTTTTGATCTGCTTTTTAAGTTCATTTATATCTTCTTTTGATACAACTGCACTGATCTCTTCAAAGTTACCGCTTGAAATACGTCTAGCGATCTCTAGCTCTTCATCTTTTGAGTTGTAATCAACTACAAGCTTTAACATAAACCTGTCAAGCTGAGCTTCTGGAAGAAGGTAAACCCCCTCTTGTTCAACAGGGTTTTGAGTAGCCATAACAAAAAATGGAAGGTCTAGCTTGAATGTTTCATCACCAAGTGTAACTTGCTTTTCCTGCATAACCTCAAGCAGTGCAGATTGAACCTTTGCCGGTGAACGGTTGATCTCGTCTGCCAGTAGAAGATTTGTGAAGATAGGACCTTTTTTGATCTTAAAAGCGTTGTTTTGAGGATCGTAGATCTCAGCACCAAGTATATCTGATGGTAAAAGGTCTGGTGTAAACTGGGCACGTTTAAACCCAAGCCCTAAAGATTTTGCAAGTGCGTTTACAGTTGTAGTCTTTGCAAGTCCAGGAACACCCTCGATCAAAATGTGTCCCTCACACAAAAGTGCGATCAAAAGAGAATCTATCATCTTCTCTTGACCAACTACAACTTTACTTACCTCTTTTTTTATCTCTGCTAATTTACTCATTAAACATACCTATTAATTAGATTTATAAAAGTATATCTTAGGGTAGTAAATACTTGGTTAAATTTTACACAATAGATGATAATCTTCTTCTACTCGACCACCTTTATATTTGTACCTATGTTTGCCATACCACAAAGATAAAGTCTACTTGTCACTATGGCATCTATACCTGTTTTTGCATAGTCTATGACATTGTCTTTGTTTATACCTCCAGATGCTAGAAGTTTGATGTTTGGATAGTTTTTGTCTCTAAACTCTACGATCTGTTTTAATACATTTAGATCTATTTTATCTAGCTGAATGACATCTGCACCATAACTCATCAACTCTTTTGAATCTAAAAGATCATGAGACTCTACAACTATCTTTTTCTCTGGTGCTTTTGTTTTAAAGTTTTTTATCTCAGAGTAAAACTCTTGATCTGTTTTATAAATAACTCTATGGTTATCAAAAAAAACTATTGTCTCACCTAAGTTTAACCTATGTGGTATAGCACCGCCACTCATAACTGCTTTTATACAAAACTTTTTGGCAAATGGAAATGTTTTTCTTGTACTTAAAAGCTCGCAGTGGGTGTTTACACTTTGTATCTTTTGTTTCATCTCATATGTGTATGTGGAGATCTTACAAGCATACTCAAGTATAACCTGAGATGAACGCCACGCTTTGTGTACATCGTTATAGTCTCCGCTAAAACTAAGAAGCAGATCACCTTTTTTTGCTTTTTGTTTTGAGGGTATAAAACTCTCAACCTCACATCCTAAAAGTTCAGCAATCCTACAAGACTCCTCCATACAAGAGACTACAAGCTCCTCTCTTGTAACAAGTTTAAGTTTTACTTTTTTATTTTCTACATTTTGAAGATGGGTTGTTAGATCCAAATATGGCACATCCTCTTCTACATATTTCAATAATTCATTGTCATCTATTCTAAACACTTATTTTCTCCAAATAATTTATTATAATTAACATAATATACAATTATAGCGACTTTACATCCCAATATATTAAAGCCCAGTCCATATATTGTGCTTGTTTTTTATGTTTGTAGGTTGAGTTAAAATAATCTTTTAAAACCACTCTCTCATCACTAGATAACTCACCCAAACTCCAAGCAACTTTTTCAACAAACTCCTCATCCGTTGCACTCTCAAACTTTGAGTTTTCACTCTTTACAAAGTCAACTTTTGCATATATCCCCATACTGTGGAGTACATTAACAAGGTATATATAATCAGGTCTTGGGTATACCTCTCTTTGAAGTTGATCTAAGATCTCAGTGTCTATAAAACTTCCACCTACTTTTGTAGTTAGATAAACCCTTTTATTTGCTTTTGAATTGAGTTTAGTGAGTGCATCTTTTATATCTTTTACCTCCATAGATCTTGAAGCTATAACTATGTCAGCATTTGGGACATCACTCCAGTTGTCGTACCATGATTTATGGATTGTAGATACATTGTTAAAGCTTTTCTCTTTAGCATTACTCTCTACGCATTCAAGCATACCAGGCGAGTAATCTAAAGCATATACATGTTTAAGCTTTGGTGCTAGGGCTAAAGCTATAGTCCCAGGACCACATCCAACATCTAAAAGTGACTCAGCATCACTTAGTTCCATCTTATCGATAAATATTTTTGTATATATGCTCTTATGAACATTGTTATTCATGCTTTTAGCACGCTTATCCCAGTCACCACTACTCTTACCTTTAAAAGTAGATATCTCTATCTGCTGAGAGTACAGCTTTGCAAAATCAAGCTTATCTAAGTTTGTTTGAACTAAACCCATCATTTTTCCTTTTTATCTGTATTTTTAACCGCAAAAAAAACCGGATATTTTTCAAAACCATCTATTCTGTAAGATGAAATTATATTTTGAATTTCATTTGATGTTAAAAACTCTAGAAGCTTTTTAGCTTTTTTATTTTTAGCTATAGCAGCAAGGTATGGTCTCTTTAAGCTCTCATCTTCTCTATAATAACCTTTGATCATAGGGTTGTGATGTTTTTTTAAAAGAAACGGTATTACTCCAAAGAGTGTGTATCCATCTTTTGCTACTACCTCTTTAAAAAAACCTCCTTTTCTCTTTAAAAAGATCGTATTTGGAGTAAAGTTATATCTCTCTTTAACTGCATGAAAAACTTCAAAAGTTCCACCGCTTGGATGGATAACAAAAGATGCTTTACTCTGTTGAATCTTTTTAAGTGCCTCTGTTAATGTGTCATCAGGCTCAATAGCAGCAGGATTTGTTCTTACCCCAACTATCATTTGGGCATTTCTTACCCATGGTATAAGATCTTCAAACAAACCATCTGCTACTAAATTACTTATGGTATCACTAGAGTGCATAGTTACAAGATCAACACTATTTTTTCTTACATAAGCATCCAATATCTTTTTATTTCCACTTACTGCTATTTCGGTTTTTATACCATAACGCTTCTCAAAAGCATCTGCGATCTTATCCCACATACCACTAGCTACTATACCACCTATTACAGCAACTTTTAAAGGTCCCTCTTTTGCATGTAAAAAAGTAGTTACACACAAAAGGGTTATAAGTGCTTTTATAAAAAAACTCTTCATTAAAATCTATAATCCAAAGAGGCTATAAACTCACGCCCTGCCATAGGATAAGCATAATCATAACGAACAAGTTTATCTGTTAGGTTTTTAACACCAACCTCAGCTGTTAACTCTTTTAAAGGGTTGTATATAACTTTTAGATCATAGGTGCTAAATGTCGGACTTGTCACATAAGTTCCATCCATTTTATTCTCATAAGCACCTTTTCTAAACTTCATATTTGCATACATAGAAAATCCAGCACCTAACTTTTGAGTCGCATAAGCAAAAACCTGGTGTTTTGGTACATCTACTATTTTTATATCTGTATCTTTTGTATTTTCTATCTTAACATAGCTGTAGTTTCCACCAACTTTTGTTTTAGCAAAACTATACTCTGCATCAAGTTCAATACCTTTGTGTTCAAAAGTTCCTATGTTTTGGTTCTGCTCTAGTGATGTGTTTTGATCCCATGGTACACTTTGGATCGCATCTTTTACTTTAGTATAGTAGACATTAACCCCACTAGATAATCCACCATCAACTCTTGTATATCCTGCCTCTAAGTGAGTAGCAATCTCATTTTCAAGATCTACATTTGGTACACTTCTTCCGACTCTTCGAGAGTATCTGTCTTTCATAGATGGCATATATGTTTTTTGTGAAGCACTTACCCTTACTTTTGAGTTAGAGTCTAAAGTATATATAAGTGCAGCTTGTGGACTTAGTGCATCATCAGATGCTAGGTTTAACATATCAAGGTTTGCCGTGTTTGTATCAAAGATCTCATCACCTTTTCGTCTGTCGTAGTTGATCCCAGCTAAAAGCTTAAGGTCATTACTGATAGTATAAGTATCTTCTACACCTAGTGAGATAGTGTTGTCTTTGTATCTCTCTGTAAGTGTCTCACCTGAGCCATCCTTTTGTATGTCATATCCGCGGTGAACATCTTTTTTATAGTTGGCTGTAGCTTTTATAAAGTTATTCCCAAACTCAGTACCATACTCTAAGAGTGCCCCATAACTATAGTCATCATAACGGCTCTTCCAAGCCCATCTTTTATCAAACGATGAGAACGTAGCATCATCATAGCTATAAAGTGAGTTTTCACTTTTGTCGTAGTATGCGAGTGCTTTTACATAGCTGTATCCAAAGTTTTTTTGACCACTCAAAGAGATCGTCTCTTTATCCCAGTAAGGCCAGTCCCAGTTTTTCTCTCTAGCGTAGTCTGTGTCAGTTACGGGAGGTTGCTGTTTTTTACCTTGTTGGTTAGCATAATTTATAGCTACTTCACTCATATCATCTGCAACATATCCAACCTTTAGACTAAGCTTTTTATCTTCATTTTCACTTCTTAGTCTATCACCTGCTGGCTGACTTGCTACACCCTCAAAGTCATCACTCATACGGTAGTGATCCTGTTTTGAGTATGACGCACCAAGCTGTGCGTAAAACCCATCGATCATAGTTCCAACATTTAGTGTCTCTATGTGGCGAGCCATCTTAGCATCGCTGTCTAAAACGATCATACCCTTTATGTTACCCTCTAACTCTTTAGTTGGTTTTTTAGATACTATGTTTATAACACCACCCATAGTGTTAGCACCATAAGCAACAGATGAATAACCCTTAGATACATCGATCTGAGCTACATCGCTAGTTAAGAACCTAGCATAGTCAAAGTTACCATCATAAGGTACATAGATAGGGATCCCATCTATAAACACACCGATCCTCTTTGCATCAAAACCCCTTATGTAGAGTGTCCCCTCTCCACGTCCACCTTGAACATCTTGATTTATTCCGCTCATATTATCAAGTGCTTCAGAGACGATCAATGAACTATCTCTTGAGATCGTATCTGCATCTATACTTTGTTCTATCATATTTATATCATCAGCTGTTTTGCTCTGAACACTAACTTGTCCTAATGTGTAACTGCTATCTGCAAGAGCTAATGTTGCTACAACAGATAAACTGAGTAAACTTTTTTTCATCTATATTATCCTTTAATTTTTGGTTTAATCTCTTGGCTAAATACCTTTAGCATCTCTCTTGTTTGCATCGCATTTGAAGATGCTGGTTTTAGTACTAAATGTAAGTTTTTTATCTTCTCATTCATATCTTGTATCTGTTTTA
>JBEPWC010000104.1:0-6901 GCA_041642615.1 Sulfurimonas sp.
GACATTTTTAAAGATCGGTGTGAGAAACCTTCTCTCAGCAGAACTTCTAGCATCTTCACTTGTTGCAGATCTTCATCTTATCCCTGCATTTATATACCTTCAAATGGTTGGTAATTTAGAATGGGCAATTGCACTGACTATAGGTGCTTTAATAGCAAACTTATTCTCAATAGGTTTAGTTTATATTGAGAGTTCAAAAACACACGACGAATACTAATTATTAGTCCGTAAAAGGAAATAATTCCTTTTACTCGCTTGCGCCGCTGATGCGACTAAAGCTAGGCTCAAAAGAGCCAGAAATTGTTTTAAAGAAAGAAAGAATAAAATTGGAATACAACGTAAAACAGATAGAAAAAAAATGGCAAAACTACTGGAGTGAAAATAGAAGCTTTGAACCAAGTGAAGACTTTAGTAAAGAAAAAAAATATATTTTAAGTATGTTCCCATTCCCAAGTGAGCGTCTGCATATGGGGCATGTTAGAAACTATTCGATCTCTGATGCATTTGCACGCTACTACCGCCAACAAAACTTTAATGTACTTCACCCGATCGGGTTTGATAGTTTTGGTATGCCGGCTGAAAATGCAGCTATAAAAAACGGATCACACCCTAAGGGTTGGACGTATGACAACATAGACTACATGAAAAACGAGTTTTACTCACTTGGGTTTTCGTTTTCACGTGAGCGTGAGATGGCAACTAGTGATGAGCTTTATACTAAGTTTGAACAGGGCTTTATAATAGATATGTTCAACAAAGGTTTGCTTTACCGCGAAAAAGGGCTTTTAAACTGGTGTCCACACGATCAGACAGTTTTAGCAAATGAGCAGGTTGTAGATGGGTGTTGTTGGAGATGTGATACTCCGATCGTTAAAAAAGATATGAACCAGTACTACTTTAAGATCACTCAGTACGCTGATGAGCTTTTAGAAGACCTTAAAAAACTTGAAGATGGTTGGCCAAAACAGGTTTTAACTATGCAGGATAACTGGATCGGAAAGTCAAACGGTTTAGCATTTGATCTATTTTTTGATGAGGATTCATTATCTGTTTTAGACAATGAGTTTAAGTCTTTTGATGTTTTTACAACTCGCCCAGATACTATCTACGGTGTAAGCTACACTGCACTTGCACCAGAGCATGAGATAGTAACCTATATGATTGAAAACAACCTTTTAAGTGATGATGTTATCAAGCAAATTCAAGCTATGAAAAACGCTTCAAATATTGACAGACAAAAAGAAAAAGCAGGGATCGACTTAGGTCTTCGTGTAAAACATCCACTTTTAGATAAAACTCTACCTGTTTGGATAGCTAACTTTGTACTTACAGACTATGGAAGTGGTGCTGTTATGGCAGTTCCAGCTCATGATGAGCGTGATTTTGACTTTGCAAAGAAGTATGATCTAGAGATAAATGCAGTTATAAATCCTAAAGAGGGTGAGCATGATTTTGACAAGTCAGCTTATACTGAGCGTGGAATTCTTTTTAATTCTGGCGAATTTGATGGGATGGATTCTAAAAAAAGCCAGTACAACATAATCAAATACTTTGAAGAAAATAACATTGGCAAAAAAACAACTAACTACAAACTAAAAGATTGGGGTGTTTCACGTCAGCGTTACTGGGGTGCTCCAATTCCATTTATCCACTGTGACAAATGTGGTTTGGTTATGGAGAAAAAAGAAAACCTCCCAATAGCTCTTCCTGAAGATGTAGAGATCACGGGTGAGGGAAATCCTTTAGAAAAACATCCGACTTGGAAACATTGCAAATGTCCTGAGTGTGGAGGTGAAGCTGAACGCGAAACTGATACTATGGATACATTTGTTGAGTCTAGCTGGTACTTTTTACGCTTTTGTGCAGATCCGTCTAACTGGGAAAATGAAGCTTTTTCTAAAGAGCAGTTAAAGTACTGGATGGGGGTTGATCACTATGTAGGTGGGATCGAACACGCAGTACTTCACCTTTTGTATGCAAGGTTTTTTACAAAAGTTTTCCGTGATCTTGGTTACTTGGACTTTGATGAGCCTTTTGATAGACTTCTAACTCAAGGTATGGTGCTAAAAGATGGTGCTAAGATGTCGAAATCTAAAGGAAACACCGTTGATCCAGATGAGATCATAGAAAAGTACGGTGCAGATACTGCAAGACTTTTTATTTTGTTTGCAGCTCCACCTACTCAAGAGTTGGAGTGGAACGACTCAGCGGTTGAGGGTGCGTACAAGTTTATAAAACGCTTTTTTGATAGAAGCTCAAATATTGTAGCAACTAACACGATCCCTACAATAGATCACGCTTCACTTTCAAAAGAAGAAAAGTTTGCTCGTAAAAAAGTATACGAAGCACTTCAAAGATCAAATGATGTATTTAGTGAGCGTTACACGTTTAACACAATGATAGCTGGTGTTATGGAAGCTATGAATGCATTAAATGCACAAAATAATAGTGATGTTTGGACAGAAGGGTACTGGATCCTCAGCTCGATCATGGAGCCAGTAATTCCGCATGTTGCTAGTGAGATCAGTGAAAAGTACTTTGGTTTAAACAACTTTGCACCTCAAGTGATCATTGATGAAGTTTTCGTAGAAGACTCTATAACAATGGCAGTATCGATCAATGGTAAAGCTAGAACTGAGATCGAAGTAGCAGTAGGTGCAGACAAGGACTCCATAATAGCCCAAGCTAAAGAAGCGGGAGCTAAGTGGATTGAAGGAAAAGAGATTATAAAAGAGATCGTAGTTCCTAAAAAACTTGTAAACTTAGTTGTAAAGGGCTAGGTATGAAAAAAGTTGTTACAAAGATAATTTTAGCACTTGTTTTAGTGAGTCTTGTAACAGCTTGTGGGTATAGACCAAGTGCCCACTTCTCACGCGATATACTTGGTCAAAAGATAAGTACAGATGTAAAGATCTCATCAGAGGATCCTCAAAATACTGTGCTTATAAAAGATGCGATAGACTCAGCACTAGTTGAGTCACTTCAGTCATCACTAACTACAAGACCCTACTCAGACACCCATCTAGTTGTCTCGATGGGCTCACCTAGATACTCACCAACTCAGTATGATTCAAACGGATATGTGATCGGTTACAGGATGAGTGTAACTCTAAATATTACTAAGCATGATGGTTCGAAGTCTAAGAGCTATTCTGTATCTGGAACATACGACTTTAGTGTAACTCCAAACTCCATAGTGACAGATCAGCAACGATTTGATGCTATTAAGTTTAGTGCATCAAAGGCTATTAACGCATTTATTGCTAAAATATCAGCAGAAGGTGCAAGAAACAAAAAGGGATAGAGTATGACAATTCAAACTATAATCAAAAAAGCTATAAAAAGACTAGAAAATGAGAGTAAGCTTCTTACTCCTGAGTATTATGCTGAGGCATTTTGTAAAGAGGCATCTATAGCTGGTATGAGTATAGAGGATTGTTCACAAATAAAAAAATACAGCTCATCCCTTAACAAAGAGTTTCAAAAAGAGCTAGATAAATATCGCATCAAAACTATGGGTGAATTTATTCGCTTTTTAGTTGGTAAGGTAAATAGAACAAACCAGTCCGTATGCTCACAAAGTCTTGAAGCTCAGACTCTTTTTACAAAAAGAATTTTACAGGTTGTTTGTGAACTACACAATAAAGAGGCATGTGATTTAGCTAAGAAGTCTATAAATTTACTTGATTCAAATCCAAGTGTCTCTCAAGTTGAACAGTTTCGTCAGCACTGGACCAACTTCATAACTACTTACGATAACTCTTTTTTGAAAAAAATAGGGGTCAAAGATACAGACGACCTTAAAAAATCGATAGAGTCTTTAGATATGTCATCACTCTCAAAGGACTCTTTAGTCTCAGATACAGACACTTTTTACAAGGTATCTTCACTCTTAGTGTCCTCTCTGGTCCCATCGATCGCATCTAGTGTAAATGAAAAAATAGCAAGTCTTTCTGAGAAGATCAGACGCAGACCCGAATTGCTCTCATCTGCATCTATTGAGGCTGAGATAAAAGAAGCAATCAGCCTAAGAATAGCACTAGATAGAGATAGCTTAAGAGAGATGATCGATTCACTTGATGGTGTGCTAGATACGCTCTCAATCAGACTTATTGAGATGATTGAGAAGAGTGACAACTCAACAGTGGAGATAGAAAATATTAAAATTGAGTTAGAAAAGTACAACGAAGAGAGTGAGAGTTCAAAAGAAAACTTTAAAATAGCACATAAAAAACTCTATACCCTAGCCGTAGCACTTGAAAATAGCACTAGAAACCTAAGTAGTGAACTAAATGAGCAAAATGATGAAGTAAAAGCACTTTCTAAAAAAATAGAAAAGCTTGAAAAAGAGCTAGAAGAAGCAAAAGCAGAATCTAAAGAGGACTTTTTAACAAAGGTCTATAACAAACGAGCATTAGATGAGTTTATGGGTGTAAAAGAGGGCGAGTTTACAAGGTATGGGCATAACTATTCTGTAGCTATGCTAGATATAGACCACTTCAAAGCAGTAAACGATACATATGGACACGATGCAGGTGATCTAGTTCTAACAGCATTTGCAAAAATATTAAAAAAAGAAGCTAGAGAGGTAGATATAATAGGGCGTTTTGGTGGTGAAGAGTTTATGGCAATTCTTAGTGAAACTGACTTAAGAGGTGCTGTGGTTTTTGCTGAGAAGGTAAGAAAACATATACAAAAAGCCAAGTTTATGTACAAACATGAGCGAATAGAGGTAACTGTGAGTTCAGGGGTTGCTGAGAGAAAGCGTAACAGCTCTTTAGACACAACAATAAAAACAGCAGATAAAAACCTCTACAAAGCAAAAAATAATGGTCGCAATAAAGTTGTATATAAGTAAAAATGTCTTCGTTAATTAACTTTTTAGATTCAAAACCACTCTACTATGATGAGATAGACTATAGTAGATTTCCACGTATCTATAGTAAGATAAAAGGGCATTTTAAAGAGCCAAAGACTATACACATAGTTGGAACAAATGGCAAAGGCACTACGGGCAGGTTTTTAGCAACTGCACTTTTTGAAAATGGTTTTAAAGTAGGGCACTACACATCCCCACATATTTTAAAATTTAAT
Organism: Sulfurimonas sp.; assembly: GCA_041642615.1. GTDB lineage: Bacteria > Campylobacterota > Campylobacteria > Campylobacterales > Sulfurimonadaceae > Sulfurimonas. The sequence goes on from JBEPWC010000104.1 coordinate 5,095, forward strand.
GAGCGTATATGGATAGATGCTAAAGAGATAAGTGATGATGCTTTAGAGTTTTTTCACAAAGAGCTAAAAGGTATTTTAGAAAAAGATGACCTAGAGTCTCTTAGTTATTTTGAGTACACTACCTTACTTGCTATGAAGGCTTTTAGTGAGTGTGATTATGTTGTTTTAGAAGCTGGACTAGGGGGTGAACACGATGCTACAGCTGTTTTTAAAAAAACACTTACACTTGTCACACCAATAGACTTAGATCATCAAGCTTTTTTAGGAGATGACATAACTGAAATAGCACAAACTAAACTAAACGCAATACAAAACAACGCCATATTAGCTAAGCAAAAACACAGTGAAGTTTACGATCTCGCTTTTAACCTAGATGGTGTTGATGTAAAAAAAGTAGACTCACTTTTAAGTAAAGATGATTTTGATAAAATAAATCATATCTCTAAAAACCTATCGCTAGCATCTTATCTAAAAGAGAACCTAGCTCTAGCTATATCGGCACTCAATTTTCTTAACATAAACTACAGTGAAGATCAGTTTGACTCTGCACGATTGTTTGGACGTTTAAGCTATATAGCCAAAAACATTATTATAGATGTAGGTCACAACCCTTTAGCGGCTAGCTCCATTGTAAAAGAGTTAAATGGAAAAAAGTATGTTTTAATCTACAATAGTTACAAAGATAAAGATTATAAAACTATTTTGAGTATATTAAAGCCTATTATCAAAAGAGTACAAATAATACCAATAGAATCCCAAAGAGCTGAAAATATAGGCTCGCTTCATAAATCTTTAAATGATTTAAAGATAGAATACTCTAAATTTTGCGGAGTCCATACTAATGAAAGCTACTTGGTGTTTGGATCTTTTAGTGTAGTTGAACAATTTTTAAAAGAGTATAAATAATAGATGAACAATCACTTTACAATAACAATAAATGATGATAATGGAGTAAGACAGTTTAATCTACATCAGATTGTAAAGAGACTTGTTTGGTATATTTTAGGTTTTTTTACTTTTATTGGTTTGTTTGCAGTTGGTACGATCATATATCTTGATTACTCGGTAAAACAGATAGAGGTAAAAAGGCAAAACACTGAAAATGCATTTAATGAACTAAAAGCCAAAAATGAAAACTTAGATAAAAGCATAAAAGAGACTCAGGTTGCTTTATTTTTAAAGAAAAAAGAGTTAAGTGAGGTTTCTGACTCACTCTCAGAGATTGAAACACTAATAGGTATGGCACCGGTAGATGAGTCCTCACTACAAGAGAGAGTTAGTAAGACAAAGATAAATTCAGAGCATATGGCAGCCTTGCTTCAGTTGATTCCAAATGGTCATCCGGTTGAGTATAGTGGTATCACTAGTAAGTATGGATACAGAGTCCATCCTACTTTAAATAGAAAAGAGTTTCATCGTGGTTTGGATTTAAGAGCTAGTATGAAAACGCCGGTTTATGCTACAGCAGATGGGATAGTAGAGTATTCAGGATACCACAAAAAAAGCGGCTTTGGAAACCTTATAATATTGGAACACAGTTACGGTTTTAAGTCGTATTACGGACATTTAAACAAAGTAGTTGTAAAATACGGAACGTTTGTAAGAAAAGGTACACTGATCGCATATACAGGTAACTCTGGTATGAGTAGTGGACCACATTTACATTATGAGCTAAGATTTATACACAGAACAGTTAACCCCTACCACTTTGTAAAGTGGAACGTGAAAAACTATAAAGACATATTTGAACAGGAGAAGAAAATACCATGGCAATCTTTAATAACGGCGACAAGATCGGAAGAGCGTC
>JBEPWC010000105.1:0-6864 GCA_041642615.1 Sulfurimonas sp.
AACTATCTCTAAGTTTGATAAGAGTGATGATAAAATAGATGTAGTGGTAAAAGTTGCAATGCGTCCTGAGATTGAACTAGGTGATTATAAATCTTTAGCAAAAGATTTTGAAAAACCAGAAGTAAAAGACAAAGATGTAGAAGATCGTATAAAAGAGGTAGCAGAATCTCAAGCTCCACTAGAAGATATTAAAAGAAACCGTAAAATGAGAGAGGGTGACACTGCTGTGATCGACTTTGAAGGTTTTGTAGATGGTAAGCCTTTTGAGGGTGGTAAAGCTGAAAACTTTGAACTTCTTTTAGGTTCAGGTCAGTTTATCCCAGGTTTTGAGGATCAGCTAATTGGTGTTAAAAGAGATGAAGAGGTTGAGATCAACGTAACTTTTCCAGAAGAGTACCAAGCAAAAAACCTAGCTGGTAAAGAGGCTATGTTTAAGGTAAAAGTTAACGGTGTTAAAGTTAAAGCTGAGGTTGAGGTTGATGATGAGTTAGCTAAAAAACTTCTAGGTACTGAAGATGCTACAGTTGAGACTTTAAAAGAGAAAGTTAAAGAGCAGATGGAAAACGAAGAGTTAGCTAAGCTTTATAACGATGAGCTAAAACCTGCACTTTTAGAGTCTTTAGTTGCCGAGATAGCATTTGATATTCCAGAGTTTGTACTCGAACAAGAGATCGACATGGCTCTAAACAAAAAAGCTCAAAGCATGAGTGAAGAAGAGATCAAAGAGTTACGTGAAAGCGAAGACAAACTAAAAGAGCTTCGTGAAACTTTCCGTGATGATGCAGCACAAAGTGTAAAAGCTACATTTATAATAGATTCACTAGCTCAAGCTGAAAATGTAAAAGTTGAAGAACAAGAAGTTATGCAAACTATTTACTATGAAGCTATGCAGATGGGTCAAGATCCACAAAAAGCATATGAGCAGTATAAAGAAGCTGGATATATCCCAGCAATCCAGATGTCAATGGTAGAAGATAAAGTTTTACGCCAAATTTTAGATTCTAAAATACAAAAGGCTTAATTATGAGCTATATACCATACGTTGTTGAACAAACAGGACGTGGTGAGCGTTCATACGACATATATTCACGTCTTTTAAAAGATAGAATAATCATGCTTAGTGGCGAAGTAAACGATGCTGTTTCATCTTCTGTGGTTGCACAACTTCTGTTTCTTGAAGCAGAGGATCCTGAAAAAGATATCTACTTTTACATCAACTCCCCAGGTGGTGTTGTTACAGCAGGTATGGCTATATATGATACTATGAACTATATCCGTCCTGATGTATCTACTATATGTATAGGTCAAGCAGCATCTATGGGTGCGTTTTTACTCTCAAGTGGGGAAAAAGGTAAACGCTATGCACTTCCACATGCAAGGATTATGATCCACCAACCACTTGGTGGAGCTCAAGGTCAAGCAACAGATATAGAGATCCAAGCTAATGAGATTTTACGTATGAAAAAAGAGTTAAATCAGATTCTTGCTGAAAACACTGGTCAGAGCATTAAAAAGATCGAAAAAGATACAGATCGTGATAATTTTATGAGTGCAAGTGAATGTGTAAAATATGGAATGATAGATAAAGTTTTAGTTAAAAACGATAAAGAGTAGGAAAAGGTTATGGCAGCTAAGATAAGAGAGAGAGGACGCAGGGAAACCAGAAGAGAAACCTCTGTAAATGCTGAGTCTATAAGAGATAGTGGGTCTAGTAGTGAAGCTACTAGTGATATTGAGCTTTATTCAAAAGAGGTCCTCTCAAGCCTTATAGATGATAACCTGCCACCTACACCAAACAACTTCTCTTTGTACTTTGATAGACTTTTAGAAGATAAAAGTGAAAACTTTCGTAAACAGATCATGTCGATGCTTGAACTTGAAGAGAGCAATGACGCTGAAAATACGATCATGCTTGAGCAAAGCCTAAAACAAGGGTTTAAGACTGTTAAGGGTATTTTAAATATATCAGCCTCACTATATAAAAATATTAACCTTATGACTAAAATCCTTAAAAAGCGTAAAGAGGAACTTGATGAAAGCATAGATGATACATCTGCATCTGGTAGTGTTATAGCTGCACTTGAGGGCGATGTATCTAAGCTAAATACAATACTTCAAAAACAATCATCAAACTTAAAAACACAGTATGATGAGACAGCAAAAGTTATAAAAAATGTTGAGAATGAGACCATATTTGACAACAAATATGGAGTTTACAACAAACGCTTTTTAATGACAAAATTAGAACAAGAGATAGAGCTGATCCGTGAGTTTAAACATAAGTCATCTATGATCATGGTAGAGCTTAGTAAAGACCTTACTGATGGGATCACAAACGAAAAAGCGATAGTGCTTATGACTAGAACTATTGCAAGACTTTTGCTAAAAACATCGAGAAGAAGCGATACTGTAGCATACTATGGAAATGGACAGTTTTCTATGCTTTTAAAACATACAGATTTAGAGAGTGCGAAAAAAGCGAGCGATCGTTTAGTTGAACTTGTATCTAGTTCTAACTTCTTTTTAGGTGATCGTGAGATTCAGCTCAAAATTGCTATAGGTATTACAGATATTAATCCAAACTATTCAGTTGAGGAGACTATTGTGAGTACCATGGAGGGTATAGAAAAATCATACACAAACAAAGACAGCGATTACGCAGTATCGGAAAAAAGCAAGTCTTAAGAGATTATATATGAATTTGAAGATAGTTACATACCCAGATAAAAGATTACGTCAAAAATCACGCGAAGTTGATAGTTTTGATCAAAAGCTCCATGAGCTTTTAGATGCGATGTACCCTTTTATGATGCAGACAAATGGTATAGGTTTAGCTGCTATTCAGGTAGCTCATCCAATAAGAGCATTGATCATAAACATACCAGATGAAGATGATGTTCAAAGCGATGATAACCTTATAGAGATGATCAACCCAGTCATAGTTGAAAAAACCGGTAACACAACTTATCAAGAGGGGTGTTTAAGTGTTCCAACTTTTTATGAAGAGATCCAAAGATATGAGCAGATAAAAGTTAATTATCAAGACAGATATGGAAACACAAAAGCCCTTGATGCTACAGGACTTTTAAGTATAGCTATACAGCACGAGATGGATCACTTAGAGGGCATACTCTTTATTGATAAGCTCTCATATTCTCGCAGAAAGAAGTTTGAAAAAGAGTATAAAAAATACCAAAAAGAGAAAAAGAAAAAATAGTTAATTTGTAATGGCATTATGCCATTGAACAAGTGTTAGTCTGTATCCACTTTTTACCTCTTTAACTTCGTGTGAAAAGTATGGATTGCTTGGAAAAGCAACCATATCTCCAGCTGATGGCTTTAAAACAACCTCATTTTTATTTTTATCTTTTAAAAAGTTAAAAACTAGTTCACCACCACTAAATGAAAACTTACCATCTGGATCTTCTGAGTGTGAAGTTGCAAATAAAACTGTTGTAAATTTTCTTTGAGGGGCTACTGTAGTGTAGCCAATGATCTTTTTATCTTTGTCTATTAGTGCGTTTGAGTCATCTGCATGTTGAATGTAAAAGCCACCTTTTTTGTACTCTAGGGCTTGAACTTTTGTTGATGTTGTTAGTGCTACACTAAAATAATCCTCTATCTCTTTTTGATATGTGAAAAATCTAGATCTATATAGATCATAAAGTTTATCCTCAAGAGAGTAGATCTTTGTATCCCTATACTCTTTGTTCACTTTTGCTTTAACTACACCATGGATAACTTCACTTTTTACCTTGGCTACCACAGCATCATCATCCATTTTAATCTCTTTTGTAAATAGGGCAAGTTCGTGCGGCTTTAAAAAGTTTTTTATTATAAAGTAGGGTGTTGTTTTATAAGGGTTTGGTAGGTAAGCAGTTTGTATATTAAGGTTGTATACATACTCATCTAAGAATATATCTTGACTAATCTGAATCACTATTATTTCCAATCTATTAAGTTAGTTATAATACTCTTATTTTTAAAACAAATCAATAACTAAAATATAAAAAATTGACATATTATTTCAGTTGTTTTAATTTTTTTACTACCATATAGATATAAATTTACAAAAGGTTAGATAATGAAAGTTGTCTCTTGTGCAACATACGAGGGTTTAGATGCAAAAGTGGTAAATGTAGAATCTACACTAACTAAAGGTTTACCATCTTTTTCAATAGTAGGGATGGCATCTTCAAGCATCAATGAAAGTAAAGAGAGGGTAAAGTCAGCTCTTTTGAGTAACGACTTTAAGTTTCCACCTAAGCGTATAACCCTCTCTTTAGTACCATCAGATGTGAAAAAAGATGGAAGCCATTTTGATCTTAGTATTGCACTAATGATCGCATTAAATACTGAAGATAAAGACTACTCAGACTGGTTTGTGTTTGGTGAGCTTGGACTTAGTGGAAATGTTATGGAGAACAGCTACATCTATCCACTACTACTCTCTTTAGCAAATCAAGGTGTTGCAAAAAAAGCAATCGTTCCATACGAATCACTCCCAAAACTTTCAAAAATTCCAGGGATTGAGTTTTATGGAGCTAAAACGCTTGATGAGGCCATAGCTATACTAAAAGATGAAGATAGTATTGAGCCAAGTATTACCCAACAAGAGATAGATTATCCAAGTTACACTATAGATGAAAAGTACTATGTGTATAACAATTATGATGAAGATTTTAGCGACGTTAAGGGTCAAGAGGTCGCAAAAAGAGCAGCACTAATAGCTGCTTGTGGTATGCACAACATACTTTTAGAGGGTAGCCCTGGTTGTGGAAAAAGTATGATCGCCCAAAGACTTCGCTACATTCTACCACCATTAAATACTAAAGAGATCTTAGATATAGCAAAGCTTGATAGCCTAGAGGGTGAAGAACCTTCGTTTAAACCACTAAGAAACTTCTCATCGCCTCATCACACATCGACTAGTGCTTCTATATTTGGAGGTGGGAGTCATAAGGCTAGGATCGGTGAAGTTGGACTAGCCCATGGTGGGATCTTGTTTTTTGATGAACTTCCACACTTTTCAAAGAGTGTTTTAGAGGCTCTACGAGAACCGATGCAAGACAAAAAGATAAAAATCTCACGTGTGAACTCAAAAGTTGTATATCCTGCTGACTTTTTATTTGTAGGAGCTATGAATCCATGCCCTTGTGGAAACTTACTAGATGAATCAAAAGAGTGCAGATGCAACGAAGCAGAGATCCAACGCTATAAAAACAAACTCTCAGATCCTTTTTTAGATCGTATTGATCTATGTGTAGTTATGTCAAAAGTTAGCTCAGATGATCAGCCAAGTATTAGCTCAAAACAGATGCACCAAAAGGTGATCGATGTACACCACATCATAAAAAATCGCTCCCAAAAAAACTTTACAGCAAAACTTAGCGATGCAGAGATAGAGAAGTTTTGTATCTTAGATAGCGAAGCTAAATCAACTCTTGAGATGGCTACACAGAGATTTGCCCTATCTTTTAGAAGTATAAAAAAGATACAAAAGGTAGCTAGAACCATAGCAGATATAGAGGGGTGTAATGTGATCGCAAAAGAGCATATTTTAGAGGCTTTGAGTTATAGAAGAAGGTAGGTTTTATGAAAAAATATATATTATTTGATAACGACGGAGTTCTGATCGAGACGGAGATGTGGTACTTTGAAGCCAGCAAACGTGCACTTAAGGAGTTTTTTGATCTAGAACTTACATTTGCGCGTTATATGGAGATCATGGCAAAGGGTCAGCGTGCTTGGGTTATAGCTGAAGAGATCGGAATAGGCGAAGAAGAAATCGTTGTTGCTAGAGAGAAGCGAGATCAGTACTACCAAGAGTATATAAGAACAAAAGATATCTCTATAGATGGGGTGAAAGAAACACTAGAGAATTTAAGTAAAAAGTATAAGATGGGAATAGTTACAACGTCAAGACGAGTTGACTTTGAGCTTGCACATTCTACACGGGGTATAGCAGACTTTATGGAGTTTGTTTTATGTGTAGAGGATTACCCACGCTCCAAGCCACATCCAGATCCATACTTAAAAGGGATGGAGCTTTTTGGTGCTACAAAAGAGGAGTGCATAATAGTAGAAGACTCAAAACGTGGACTTAGTTCAGCGGTAAATGCAGGGATAGATTGTGTAATAGTTCATAATGAGTTTACAAAAACTCATGACTTTTCTGATGCTAACTATAAGATAGATAAGTTTAATAAGTTAGACTCTTTACTCCAAGGGCTACCAAGATGAGACGTTACAAAACACCTACACTATTTTTAAGTTTATATATAGTTTTATTTGTAACATTAGCAATAAACCCACATGATAGGGATGTGTGGTTTATAGAAAATTTACTTATAGTTTTATGTGTGATAGTATTAGTTTGGTCATATCATATCTTCAAGTTTTCAAATACTTCCTATTTTTTTATGTGGTTGTATTTTTCTTACCATACTATAGGTGCTTATTATACATTTGGACTAGTTCCATTTGGTTATGTTGATAAACTACTTTCAAGCTTTGGATTAGAGTTTATTTTTACACAAGATAGGAATAATTTTGACAGACTTGGACATTTTTTAGTAGGTATTTTTGCATACCCTATAGTTGAGTTGATGTTGAGAAAAAGTTTTGTAAAGAATGGTTTACTTGCGTTTATGATGGCTGTTTTTGCCATAGGTTTTTGGGCTGCACTTTATGAGATCATAGAGATGTTTTATGCCATTTTAGAAGGTGGTAGTTCTGGAACTGCTTTTTTAGGCTCACAAGGCGATATTTGGGATGCACAAAAAGATATGCTCCTAAATATTTTAGGAGCTATTGTTTTTGCATCTTTTGCAGTTTACAGATCATGCGACTCTAAACATTATA
>JBEPWC010000106.1:0-6848 GCA_041642615.1 Sulfurimonas sp.
CTGTAGGATTACTATCAACAGTAATAAATGCACAAGATGTTAAAAAAGGTTCAATCATCGAATCAAAAGATGAAATATTTTGTGCAAGTTTTGGAGACATGCAATTTGCAGTAAAAGGTATGGCAAAATATCAAGGTGTAGAACTAGGAGCAGCTATGTTTAGTGGATGGATGCAAAATGCAGACTGCAAAAATATTACGGAAGGAATGGATTTAAAAGTTGTTAAATCTAAAGCTTTCGATAAATCTTACGTTGGTTATACAAAAGGTATATTAGCTAAACTACCTAATGGAATGACAACTTGGATTGCTAGGTAACAAAAAAAACTAAAGTGAGTTTCACTTTAGTTTTGTTATAATAACAGTCAAATAAATTATTGGAGTTCATTATGCAAACTTTAGCTGTGCAGATTCAAGATGATTATATTCAAGATTTTATGAGTTATGTTAATAAGCATAGTGAAAGCATAACTATCTCAAAAGATGAAAATTTAGAAAACGACTCATTTTTTTATGAAAGAAAAAAAGAATTACATCAAATTAGAGATGATATAAAAAGTGGAAAAAGTAAATTAGTCTCATTTGATGACTTTGAAAATAGAACTAACCAACTTGAAAAAGAACTTGAACTAAAATATGCAAATTAAACTCGATAGAAAATTTGAAATAAATTTCAATATTATCTTTGAGTATATTGCGAAAGATAAACTTTCTGCTTCCAAAAAATTTAAAAAAGAACTCTTTCAAAAAATAAAAAATCTCCCAGAATTCCCATATAAATTTAGAAAATCATTTTATTTTGATGATGAAAAAGTTAGAGATATGACTTTTAAGGGCTATACAATTATTTATGAAGTTGACCTTGACAATAACTGTATAATAATATTAAATATATTTCAAAAAAACAAACCATTGCTATAGTTCAGATACAACAAAACATAGTAGCCAATAAATTACCTAGCGGCAATTTATTGGCTATATTTAAGCGTTATAGTGCTAAAACCCTTTAAACGTAGGATATACAGTTGTTATAATCCAAATAGTTATATAGAACAGAGTTTTCTCTTCACTATAACTCCACAACACTCTCAAACATCTCTTTGATCTCTATCTCGTGGCTTATTAAAAAGATCTGTCTGTACTGTTCTTTGATCGTATGAAAAGCTTCTAGTATCTCTATTCGTCTTGCTTCATCTTGGCTTCCAAACACTTCATCAAACGCTAAAAAGCCTATGGAACTTGCACCGCTTAGTTCTGTTAGTGTTTTACTTATGGCTATGCGAAGTACTAAGTTTGCAAGATCTACCTCTCCGCCTGAAAATCTCTCTATTGGGTAGCTTTTGCCCTCGTCGTATATGAAAAAATCGAAGTCGTTGCTTACTTCTATGTGTTGGTATTTCCCTTTTGTTATGCGTGCGTACATCTCAGATGCTATTGTAGAGATTCTCGGTGCTACTTTTGAGTTTAGTTTTGTTTTAAACTCGGCTAGGCTTGTTTTGATCTTCTCATAGTCTTGCAGGTCATCTTTTTTTGTTTGAACTTTTTTAAGTTGTGTGTCGTTGTTGTCAAGTGAGCTTTGGATCGTTTTTATCTCGCCGTCTATTGAAGCTACTTCAACTTTTATTTTGTGTATGGTTTCTGTTTGAGTCTCTACTGTTTTTAGAGCTTGGTCATGTTCGGATTCTTTTTGTTTATGGGCATTTTCATCATAAACTACTTTGTTGAACTCTTGCTCATTTTCTTTGTGCTTTTTAGCTAGATCTTCTATGTTTTGTTTTACTTTGTCGAGATCTTTTTTAACGCTAGGGAGTCTTTTTAGCTCAGTCTCTAAAGCTAGTACGTGCTTGTATTTGTGCGATAGCTCATCAAACTCTTTTAGCATCTTTGCATGAAGCTCTGCATCGTAACTAACATTCTCAAGTGTTTTTAGCTCCTCTTTGTTTTTTAGACCCTTTTGTCCCACTTGTTCAAAATGCTCTTTTGCTTTTTCAAGATCCTGAAGTTTACTCGTTATGATATTTAGTTTTTTAGTAAGCTCAACAAACTCTTTCTCTTTTACTTTTTTTTCTTCTATGAGTTTTGCTTTTTGATCTTTGACATTTTTTAGCTGTTTTGTAAACTCATCTATCTTTTTTTGGTGTGTACCTTGCACTATAGCGTTTAAAGAGCTTATAACCTTGTCGTATTCTTCTAAAAGCGGTCTTGTACATGTCGGACACTCAGATCCGCTTCCAAGCTCTTCTAGGTGTTTTATTTTAGCGTTAGTATCGTCTATGATCCTTTGCTCGCTAGCTCGCTCTATCTCTAGCTCTTTTTCTATGGTGTGTTTAGCATCTATGTTGTCTTGTCTGATCGATAGATCTTGTTCTAGGTTCTTATGATCAAAACTGTACTGCTTGAACATCTCACACTCTTTCTCTAGGGTGTGGATCGTCTCTTTGGCTTTTGTGTACTGTTCACGCAGTTGGACTTGTTCTTTTTGAAGCCCCTCACGTTTTAGGTGTTTCTCTTTTAGCTGATCTTGTTTTTTTAGATCCTCTTGGAGTGAAAGATAGTCTTTTTTTACATTTACATTTGCCAGACTCACTAAAGACTCTTGTTTGTGTTCGAGCTCATGAACTTCTGCAATAAGCTTTGTCTCATTTAGAAGCTCTATGCTTTTGTTGCTTGTGATCTGCTCAAGTGAAGCGTGGAGTTTTTGTTTTTGCTCTTTAGTTTTTGCAAAAACATCTAGCTCTTTTTTTATGTTTGATTCTTTGTCTTTAAGAGTTATAAGCTCTTTAGTTTTGTTTTGCTCATCTTTTACAAGCAGGTGTTTTTTGTCTTGGTTTTGTTTGATCTGATCTTTTTTTTCTTTTATATCTTCATCGCTTAAAAGAACTTCTGCAAACGCTTCGATCTCACGTTTTAACTCACGGCTTTTTTCTGTCAGCTCTTTTTCTACAAAGTCTATTTTTTCAAGTCCTAAAAGACGGCGAATCATCTTTTTACGATCTTCATTTTTAAGGCTACTCAAACTTGTAAGCTCTTTTTGGCTTGCAAATAGAGTGTGCATAAACGCATCTTTACTCATACCCGTTAGTTTGATGATCGCAGTTGTGACCTCTTTAGCTCCCGTAGTTGTAAGCTCACCATTTTTATAAAACTTTGCATTTGCACTCATAGCTTTTCCGCGAAACTCACGAACCACCTTGTATGTAACACCGTCAAACTCAAACTCAAGCTCAACCACTACAGCATCTTTAGTAGATGAGTAGCTGTTTCTAAGCAGATCTTTATTTCCACGTTTTTTAGCTTCACCGTAAAGTCCAAAAAGTATAGCTTCAAATATGGTAGATTTTCCGCTTCCGTTTTTACCTATGATCCCTATGAGACCTTCGCCGAAGTTTATATCGTAAGATGTGTACTTTTTAAAGTTTTCAAGGTGCAGACTAGTTAGTATCATCTGAGACCTCTTCATACGAAGCAAACAGCTCTTGAACTTTGTTTTTTAGTCTGTCGTATTCTTTCTCTTTAGCATCCTCTTTTATATGTTCTAAAAAGAACTCCTCAAGACTCAGTGCTTCTATCCCTTCTACTTCACTCTCATTATCAGACTTTTTAAACTCTCTTTTTACGCTTACACTCATAGCATCGTTAAATCTTTCCTTGATCTCAGAGTTTTGAATCTCAATAGATTGCATTGATGATAGGTTCTTTAGTTTTACTTCTACTATTGCATCTTTAGTGTCGCTTGTGTCGAGTGTACTAAGAGAGTTTTCATAATCTTCACACTCAATCTCTTTGGTGATCATAGGTCTGATTTTAATCTCTTTATATTCAACTTCCATAGAGCCAAAAAGAGAGTCCTCTTCATTTAAAGTAAGTTCAATATAACCTTTTGAATTTCTCTTATCATTCAAACTTGTACGCTCGGTTGATCCGCTGTAGTAAACATTTTCATATTTGCCGACCTGACCAAAACCGTGCCAGTGTCCAAGTGCCACGTAGTCCATCTTTTGGAATATATACTCTTTATCTTTAGGATACACCCACTCGCCAAACTCTTGCATTAAGTAATGTGCTCCAACTGAGCAGTGCATCATCATAATGTTTTTTTTATGCTCAACTATGCTTTTTTCGCAAAGCTCTATTTGTGAGAGGGCTTTTGTATCGTCGTTCATGTGGGGTAGGGTGTGAAAAGCTACATCTTTAAACTCAACCATTTTATATACTTGGTTGTATGAGACGTAGATGTTTTTAAAACTCTCAAAGATCTTTAGTATGGGTGAGCTTAGATTTGTTCTTGGTGTTGAGTGATTACCAGCTATTACTATAAATGGGATGTTTAGCGAGTCTATGATCTTAAACTGCTCAAGTGCAAATGTGATCGCACGGTTAGACGGAGATGAGCGGTGAAAGAGATCACCTGTATGGATGATATAATCAGGTTTGCTTTGTTTGATCTTCTCAACAACCTGCTCAAAAGCATCGTAAAAGTCCGCTTCTCTTTGGTTGATGTTTTCATCGTTTAAAATATCTAAGTCGTTAAACCCTAAATGGGTATCGCTAAAGTGGATAATATTCATAAAGGTATGTTAGTGTTTTAATACTTTATTTTGGCTAAGTAGAGTCCGTTTGCTTTAGCAGGCTTTATTTTGTGTTGTTTTGTACATTTTAGCTGCTCTTTTATCTGTTGTGCATCTAGTTTTAAAAGTGCCCCTACCATTAGGCGGATCTGACTTCTTAAAAAACCATTGGCTTCAAAATTTAAAACAATCAAATCATCTTTTTTATAGGCAAATGCTTTGTAGATCTCTCTAGTTGTGGAGTTTATCTCACTTCCTGTTTTCATAAACTGTTTAAAGTCATGCTGACCTAGGAAAAGCGGCATTTTTTTTACAATATCATCAAAGTTGACATCCTTGTAAAAGCTTATAAAGTCATCTTCAAAAGGGTTTGAATCCGTAGTTTTTATAAGATAGCGGTAAACCCTGCTTTTTGCGGAGTATCTTGCATGAAACTCGTCATCTACCTCTTTAACCTTTAAGATCTTTATGGAGTTTGGAAGCATATCGTTTAAAACACGTTTTAGTTTTTGAGTATCACCCCAAAACTTAGGCAGATCAATATGAAAAGTCTGCCCACTAGCATGGACACCCTTGTCGGTTCTACCACTAGGTTGTGGTTTTGAAGTTATGTTTATCTCATTTAATACATGTTCTATTTGCCCAAAGACAGTATTTTTAGTCTCACTTTGTGTTTGTGAGCCTAAAAAATGGGTGCCGTTATATGAACATGTTATTAGAGCACGCACTTTTAAAACTTTGCGACTATTGTTTTTCTGTATATCAGATATGTAACTACAAGCCATGTTAGAGCAAGGGTTGGGATAGTGTAAAAGAAAAGCTCTGAACGCAATAGTATAATAGACTCATAGTATGCAAATATACTCATAAACAGGTAAAGATAAGCTTTTCCTTTGTTATGCCTAACATGGACAATACCAATAGCAGCAGCTAGAAAAATACTAATAACAGGAAAGATACTCATTAGTGTATCTGTGATAAAAACCTTTCTTTTTTTATCCTCTCTAAAGTCAGACTGCCAGTACTCTATAGGTGTTTCATATCTTATAAGATCGGTTGTAAGTGAGCTATTTATATACATGGTCTCAAAGTTGATTTGGGAGAATTTATTGTCATTATAGCTATATCCTTCTCCATCTGTAAGCTTTAGCCTTAAAGCGTTTGTTTGGTTTATGATCTTGGCATTTTTAGCACTTATGAGGACCTCTTCGTTGTTTTGCATATTTTTTTTAAATAGATATACATTCTCAAACGTCCCTTTTAGTTCATCTTTGCCATCTTTACCGACATATAAAAGCCAATCCCCAAACTTATGCCCAAACTCTGATGCAGAGATATTGAATTTTGCTTCAGATTTTTTGTATGCTAAAAAATTTTTTGAAAGTGTTTTTGCGTGTGGATACAATATAAAAAAATTCATAAAAAGCAAAGCACTAAGGAGTGCAGCTGGTTTTAAAAGTGTTTTTATAATAAATCTTGGATGGATACCTAAAGAGAAAAGTACTATGATCTCATTGTCGTTTGAGAGTTTAAAAAGTGTTAGTGTAGCTGCTATGAAAAAAGAAAATGGAAGTGTAAAGAAAAAAACCTCTGGTAGGACAAAAATATATAGTTTTGACATCTCCCAAATAGTAAGTTTTACAACAGCTGTAAAAGTAGCTAGTTTGATTAAAAATATAACTGATGCTATGGCAAAAAGCGGTAAAAATACCGACAAAAAAAGCATTGAAAGGTGGTTTAAAATGTATTTTTGAAGTATTTTCATTCGCTAGTAGTTTGCCTCTATATATTTCATTATAGGGGTATCGTAAATGTAGACTATAAAAGTTGCAAGTGCCAAAAAAGGTACAAATGCAACGCGCTGTTCCTCAGCACTTTTGTTGTGGACAGCTATCATTACAGGTAGTGTCAATATAGCAGACAAAAATATAGCAACAAGTGCCAACTCAACACCTAAAAGAGCTCCCATGGTTGCTGCGACCATTATATCACCTTCACCCATAGCTTCAATGTACGGGTATCTATGGTAGTTTTTTGTCCAAGGTGTTAGTGTTTTATTTGCTTCGATTCTAGCAAAAGAGGTAAGTATATAAGATAATGAAAATCTAAGTAGTGTAAAACCACCAGCGATCAAGAGTGCATTTGTAAAGTTTTGAGCAAGGTCATTTAGACTCCAAATACCTAAAACTGCAAATAAAATAGCAAGCAGGTTAATTGAGTCTGGTACCATCTTGTACTTAAAGTCGATCATAGATAAGGCTAGTAGCATTGAAAAACTAAG
>JBEPWC010000107.1:0-402 GCA_041642615.1 Sulfurimonas sp.
AAATCAAATGGTAAGAATAGAATTTTTAGGACCAATACAAAAAGAACCATTAGACCTTGAGATCAAAAACTTAAAAGAGTTAGCAACAACTCTACAAGAAGACAAAGAGATGAGTGAATGGTTAAAAACATCAGCAGTTGCTGTAAATGACAACTTAGTGTCTTCGCTTGATACACCTTTAAAAGATGGTGATAAAGTATCACTTCTTCCTCCAGTGTGCGGTGGATAGATGCTAGAGTTGTACGATGGATCTTTAGATGTACCAGCTATTTTAGAGAGATGGTATAAAGATGAAGCTAAAAGTAACTACGGTGCTTTTATCCCTTTTGTAGGCACCATAAGAGATGAAGATAAGATCGATGGGCTTAGTTTTGATCTGTATGAGCCTATTTTAGAGTCATG